>CAXBDA010000094.1:0-9826 GCA_963974595.1 uncultured Oleiphilus sp.
TTTAGACTTTAAACAATGAAATAATTCATCACTTAATCACGCTAAACTTTTCCCAACAACCTCCCTCACATCCTTCGAAAGTGATTTGCTTGACTGAATTCTTTCTAGCTGTAATTTCAATAAAGTTTGGCGCTCTTTATCGTATTTTTTCCATCGCGTTAAGGGGGTCATTAACCGTGAGGCTATCTGAGGATTCAAGGCATCTAGTTTTAGAATAACATCAGCCAAAAACCGATATCCTTCCCCATCTTTTCGATGGAAGCGCACTAAGTTCTGATTACAAAACGCACCGACGACTGAGCGTACTTTATTAGGGTTGGTAAGATCAAAATCAGGTAACGCCATTAATGTCTCAATATGGGATAAATCACTATAGTTAGCACTTGCTGACTGAACAGAAAACCATTGTTCTAAGACTTGAGCATCACCCTTCCATTTAGCATAAAACCGCGCTAATGCTGAGTCTGCAAGTTTTTTATGCCCTGAGTTCACCAAAACTGATAATGCAGCAAAAACATCTGTCATATTTTCACCATTTGTGAACTGCGCTTCCGCTAAAGACTGGTAGCGCTGAGAAATCTCATCACCTTGATCTGCGACCGCACCTAATAATGACAACACCGCATTTTTCAGCGCTCTTTGGGACATCGCATCAAAACTTAGCGGCTGGCTACCGTGATACTGCGCATTACATTCATACAAATTAAACAACTCTTTAGACAGGTGTTTCGCCAACGCTGAACGGACAAATTCTCGTGCTTGATGAATCGCATCAATATCAGCCTCTTGACTCAACTGAACCAAGTAGGATTCTGCTGGCAGGATGAGCATTTTACAAAGCATCGCTTTATCAATAAGCGGATCAGTCAAAATTTTTCTGAATGCTTCAATATAAGACATCGATAAATTGAGCTTTTGATTATTTTTTATTGCATCGATTAAACGCTGAAGAATCCTGACAGAGAGAGTTTGCCCGGCATCCCAACGATTAAAACCATCGCCATCATATTGCATCAAAAATAACAATTGCTCATCTGAATAGTCGAAGGTCAATTTTACCGGCGCAGAAAACCCCCTTAACAAAGAAGGTACCGGCTCAGATTCAATATTCTCAAAGACGATAGACTCTTGCTCATCAATTAATTCAAATAAATAATCTGTCTGACCATCAGCCGGAGATAAGGCTATAGCGCCTCCATTATCATCAAGTAAACCCAAACGGATAGGAATTAAAAATGCCTGTTTCTCAGCTTGCCCTGGTGACGGCGGACAAGACTGCTTAAAACTTAGACGATATTCCTTCGTCGTTTGATTATAATCCGCTGAAGCGCTTACTTCTGGCGTTCCAGCCTGATCATACCAATAGTTGAACTGACTCAAATCACGGCCTGACACATCCTCCATGGCGGATACAAAATCTTCTGTCGTGACGGCCTGACCATCATGCCTGTCAAAATATAAATCGCTACCTGCTCTAAACTGTTCTGCCCCTAATAAAGTATGCAGCATTCGCACAACTTCAGCGCCTTTTTCGTAGACAGTCAAAGTATAGAAGTTTGAGATTTCCATATATGAAGCTGGCCTGACCGGGTGCGACATGGGGCCTGCATCTTCAGCGAATTGAGCTGTCCTTAACATATTGACATCTTCAATACGCTTTACCACAGAAGAGTTCATATCCGCAGAAAACATGGAATCCCTGAAAACAGTAAAGCCTTCCTTCAGACTTAACTGAAACCAGTCTCGACAAGTCACACGATTACCCGACCAGTTATGAAAATATTCATGTGCAACGATGGCTTCAATATTCAAACAGGCATTATCTGTCGTGGTCTCTGGCTTTGCCAAAACACAAGATGAATTAAATATATTCAGGCCTTTATTTTCCATAGCCCCCATATTGAAGTCATCGACAGCAACGATCATGAAAATATCCAAATCGTACTCACGCCCATAAACATCTTCGTCCCATTTCATGGCGCGTTTTAAGCTATCAAGCGCATAAGCACATTTATCTGAATTTTTGTGATCAACAAAAATCTTTAGATCAACTTTTTTACCTGATAACGTTGTAAAGACATCTTCCTGGCAATGAAGGTCTCCGGCCACTAACGCAAATAAGTAACAAGGTTTTGGGAATGGATCTGACCAAACAGCAAAATGGCGCCTTTCAGAAATATCTCCCTGCTCAATTAAATTACCATTTGATAAAAGGTTGGGGTAAAGCGCTTTATCTGCTTCTATTCTCGTAGTAAACAATGTCATCACATCTGGGCGATCAAGATAATAGGTAATCCGCCTAAAGCCCTCTGCTTCACACTGGGTACAAAACATGATGGAGGATTTGTATAAACCTTCAAGACACTTATTTTCTTGAGGTTTTATCCAGGTTTCACATTCCAAAATAAACGATTGAGGAACAGACTTAATCGTTAGAGATTCAGATTCAATTTGGTATTCGGTCTTATTTAGTTCACGACCATCAATTTTGAGTGAACGCAACTCTAAGGCCTCACCATCCAAGACTAAACCCTGAACCTCAGCAGACTCTTTAGAGAGCTTCTGACGCGCAATGACGGTTGCGCCGTCTTCGTATAACTTAAATGTCAGCGCTAAGGACTCGATATTGAATGCAGGAGGAGTATAGTCTTTAAGGTAAATTACGTTCATATCAGCGTCAGACATAATAAACAGTATTCCTAAATAGAGGTAAAACGAAAGATTAAATTAAAGAGCAGCTATTCACTAGAGATAGATACGCTATAGGATGAGTACTTTCTAATATTTAAACAGCCTGTATCAAAAATCAAATACTGGCCTTTAATGGCCTGCAACACACCCTCGACGATGGGTTCTTTATCCAAGTTATGGGTTTTTATCTTGGTCGGCCACTCTAGGCTCGGGTAATCAAACTGCCAAACATCTTCATCAAGACGGGTAATCTGGTCTGCGTATTCGTGCTCTAATGCTTGAAGAGGCTCTCGCGCCAAGCCAAGAATACGATCTCGTTCAGCACGTAAATCAAGCTGTTCCACCTCATGCTTGAGCATTTTTCGCCAATTTGTTTTATCCGCTACCCACTCTTTTAAAACAACTTCGATTAAGCCAGATAAACGCCGATTTTTGACAGAAAAAATCGGCAATGCCGCTATGGCACCCTGGTCGATCCAACGCACCGGAACTTGGTTATGCCTAGTTATGCCTACCTTAACACCCGACGAGTTAGCTAAATAAACAATATGCTCCTGAAAACAGTGCTGCTCCCCCCACTCAGGTTCACGACACGTACCTTGAGAAAAATGACACAACTCAGGACTCATAATACAACGATCGCACTGAGCAAGTGACTTAAAGCATGGGTAACAATAGCCCTGATTAAAGCTTGTTTTTGTTTTACGCTGACAATGCAAGCACCGAATTTCATCATTTGACTCTATTCTCAAGCGCTTGCCAATGTAGTCATTGAGCGCAATTTGCTCATTAGCAATACGTAAATAGTAATTTACAGGCTGACTCTGTTTGACCAACATTTTTTGTAAATTACCTGAAGCTTTAAATGGCATAAACACCCTTTCAACAATATATTTTTTAATGCAGAATCCGAACCGGATCCACATCATTATCTTTTGGACCACAAGGCGATGTTTTCTTGCTTGAATCAACATAGCCGGTTCTTTTATGCTCAGGCATACCTTGCGCGGTTTCATAAACAATGACTGCCTGCAGGCAAATTTCCTTTTGCTCTTTTGTTAAAACCCGGCCATCCGGCCACTTACCTAATTCTAATGCGTCTTTAAATCGATCATAAATATCGGGAGAGATTTGCTGAGCAACATCTTCGAAATTCATCACGTCACCTTTTTCCAATAAAATCATTTACTTTATTAATGATAATCATTATCATTAACTTACCTTTGAGAAATGCACTTATTTTTCGTTAAACGCTGCTCTCATTTGGCCTCTCTCACCATTAGCGACGCCCTTCTCGGATCTCGCACCCAAGCAGCCCAAGCCGGCACTTGATGGCTTGCTTGGTTTTTTTAAGTTTTTTTAAGTTTTTTTAAGTTTCGATCATTCAGCAAAAGAGTGATCCCCCCCCAAAGTAAACCTGCAAGCAAACCATATAAGTGGGCAGCATTTGCCATTTTCCCCAAACCTACCCATTCGGTTACCGGCGTATAGCCTAACAACAACCAAAACAGACTAAACTTTAATAAAATATCAGGGAAAAATATACTCGGCTGATAGTATCGCCATAACCAACAATAACCAACCAAACCGTAAACGACACCTGACATCCCACCAAACAAGTAATTTGTTTCAAGCAATTGGGCAATATTTGAAACAAGAGAAACAAAGACAACCAAGGCTAGAAAAGATAGTGAGCCTTTTTCGATTTCAAGCTGCCCACCTAAGACCCACAACATCAATAAATTAAATGTGATATGCATAACATTAAAATGTATAAAGTCTGGCGTAATGACACGCCAAACTTCGCCAGATGCTAAGGTCTCCATCAGAGCATCCCATCGCCCCGAAGAACTAGTTAAATCAGCGCTTAAATTAAAAGGGTCCAGAATTAAAAGGCTTGTTATTAATGATCCGTTTTGACCAAAATCACTCAGAAAAGCCACAATCAAACAGACTGATATTAAACCAAAAATAACGGGTGCTTGTTTGGGCGAAGCTCTGGCATATAAAGAATCTACAATTGACCGAGAACCAGTCTGACGAAGCCTAGTTGCATTCAGATCAACCCATTTATCTAGCTGTTCATGCATACCCGGCTCATCAATATAACGTTCAAGTGCCGTCAAAATCTGCGTTCTCAAAGCCCCATTCTGAAGATATAGAACCTGGGAACCATGCTCTTCGATAATTTTATGCTGGACACCTTGAGAATTTAGCCATTGACTAAAACGGGACAAGTCTACCTCAATTGATACTTCAGAAACGCGCGTCATTCTTTTTCAACGTCAACCAAAATAAACTTAGACTTATCCAAAGCCTGCTCATCATCCATGCGATAGGCCACTAATTTCCCATATTTCACCGCGCTGTAATCAATACAAGCTATATTCGATTGAATTGGAGCAGGCATGCCTGACATCCAGTAATGCCCCACAAAAACAGGCAGTTCAGTTACTGGATAACTCAAGAGCTTTTGCTTTTCTATCGCAGATAACGCTCTATTCGCCATATAATCTGGTAAAGGATCAGGTTGAAATACAACATCATCGTAAGTTTTGGGGTTATCACTCCAAAATTTCGTTCGAAACATATGCCTGACTAAACCATCTTTACTCAGGATGGATTCACCATCTGGCAAATCCAAGACCGTTCCCCGTGTCAACTTATCAACCAAGCGGCTTTCAAACGAACCTTCAATGCTAGAAGCATGTAAAAAATCCATATCAATGCAATGCTTTGGGGATATTTCTTTAAAGCGCTTGATAGCTTGACTGTCCCAACAAGCATGAACAATACGAAAATGCTCTTTCTCGATAAACAAGGGAATATCGTGAAACCAGTTCAAAAACTCATGCCACTCCGTTCGATAGGAGTCGAATTGCTCCAGGGTGTCTCGAATGAGGCGGTGATTACGCGCATTATGCTCTCGAAGATAACGACGCCCACTACCTGAGCGACCTTCAGTACAATAACACATAGCGTTGTATTCATGATTACCCAAGACAATTTCAGCCTGCCCTTCATCCACCATATCTTTGACGATATGTAAGGCTTCACGAATTCGAGGGCCGCGATCAACAATATCACCAACGAAAATCACTTTACGCGTAGCATGCCGATAGCAACCATGAACATATTGGTAATCCATTTTTTTCAACAGGCGCTCAAGGGACTGGCCACAGCCGTGAACATCACCAATCAAATCATAACCCTGTTGAATTTTGGCTTTCTTTAAACCCATGATTTAACCATCAGTTAAATTATTTGCCCAACCGAGTTTTTCCCGACACGTTGCATAAAAATTATGCGACATTGGGTGAATCAGTCTAACTTTATGTGGTTTTTTGGTAATACTCACCGCATCACCAGGCGCAACAGGAATATGAAGCTGTCCATCACAACTCACTTGAGGGTATATTTCATTCCCCTCACCAATCACTATTTTGATTTCACTTTTTCCATCGACAACAATAGGACGACTACTTAAAGTGTGTGGAAACATGGGCACTAAAGAGATAGCGTCTAATTTGGGGTGCAGTAAAGGCCCACCCGCGGATAAAGAATAGGCCGTTGAGCCAGTTGGTGTTGATACAATCAAACCATCTGAACGCTGACTATAGACAAACTGACCCTCTATAAACAAATCAAAGCCAATCATTCTAGTCGACTTACCCGGATGAAGAACCACATCATTTAGCGCTGAACCAGAACCAATCGGCTCACCATTTCGCTTTATATTGACATCCAATAAAAATCGACGCTCTTGAATATACTGGCCGGATAAAACATCTTTAATCTTTTTTTCAAGCTCACCTGGCGAGATGTCGGTTAAAAAGCCCAGACGTCCGCGGTTAACTCCTAGAATTGGCACATTTGACTTCGCTAATTCACGAGCAGCACCCAATAAACTACCGTCACCACCGACCACGATGACAAGATCACACATCTCCCCCATCATTTTAACACTAGAAATCTGGACACCATGCCCCGGCATTAAGGAGCCAATATTCTCTTCGAGGATCAAATAATAACCTTCATTAGCCAAGAACTTTTTGAGCCGCCGCAAGGTTTCTACCACCTGAGCGCTACCCATACGACCTATCAAGCCAATATTGCGAAAACTATCCATTGTATTTTTCCAATTTATAATATTTTGATACCGTCACCTAAGGTTAAGCATGTTAGAAGCTATTTTTAGATAAGAAACTCGATAAACTGGATACTATCGTAACAGTTTGAAAAACTTGGCTAAAGTTTTTTATGAACTTATCAGCAGAGCATCAATCAATCAACTAACAACCGTCAGCTTATTTTAGCTTGCGGATGATGCTCACCAAAACCTCTCCAACCTTGCAGGCCGCCAGTATGTAACACTAGCACTTTTGACCCGGATGCAATCCGCCCCTGATGAACATATTCAGCCAATCCATAAAGCATTTTTCCGGTATAAATAGGATCTAGAAGCAATTGATTTTGATTGTAGATATCAGAAATAAATTGCATTAGACGTGGGTTTATTTTTGCAAAACCACCAAAGTGATAATCATGCACGATAGACCATTCATTGATACGAGCAGCATCATTTAACTGGCTTTCTACTCGCTGCTCAAGATCCACCGCCCCTTTTAATGCAGAAAAACCTAAACACTTTGCCCGCCCCAATTTAGCACGAATCAAACCGGCCAAGGTTGTGCCAGAACCAACAGGCGTTGCAATAAAATCATAATCCAGCAAACCTGCATGTTGAAGCGCGTTAAACAAGGTTTCAATACCCAACACCCCATCCGCCCCGGCACCACCTTCAGGAATAATCCATGCTTCGGGATAAATTTCTTGAAAGTGTACTTTTGCCGCTGGCGACACTGAATCACCAAGCGCAGAATTTGATGCTAACTGACGATACTGTTCACGCGGTAACCAGTGCAATTCCATACCCCAGTTTTCGCAATCTTGCAAAGTAGGATTTAATTTACCTGAACGCTCTCCACGAACGACACCCACTGTTTTTATATTCAAATGCTGCCCCGCAAAGGCTAGAGCATGCAAGTGATTAGAATAGGCACCACCAAAACTAAGCAGCTGCGACCGCCCCAACTGATAAGCATGCAATATTGAATACTTTAACTTATACCATTTGTTGCCGGACACAAAAGGATGTACCTTATCCAGACGCAGACAATCCATAGAGACAAGTTTGTCTTTTGCAAAAGTAAAATCACACGATTCTATACTAGGCAGAAAATCAACAAACTCTTGCAGAGAATGATTATGATAGGCATCAGTCGACATCAATTTGGTGCCCCTCGCAACGATCATCTACCCCTATCTCAAATTCGCTGGGAATACTCACCTTATCCACTTGTACCGCACAGACATGCCCAGAATCACTTACATGTCGACAGACAGGGTTTTCAAAATGATCCAACCAGGAAACATACTGATCTTCAGTAACAAAGCATTTAGAGGCAATAAAGGCATTCGGATTATCAACATATTGAAGTATTTCATCCGATGTCATAGTGATATGCCCAGCACCTGCGTGATAGACAACATAAACCACTTCAAGCTCTTTAAGACGCTTAATGATCGAGACACCCTCAGCTCCACTCCCTATTGACTCACTTATCTCCTCTAGCTCAGCCCTTAACATCTCCTCTCTATCGCCACGATTTAATAACTCAATATCTTTTCTTTCTAACTGTTCTTTAAGCAAAACGATTTCAGCTTCCATCTTTTGCCTTTCCAGGCTCGACCTTTCACCACCTGATGCACTCTTTAAACCTACCTCAAGCTTAGCAACCAAGGCAGACTGATCACTCACCTTATCTTGCAGACTCAAAAACTGGTCATTTCTTGAGGACAATTTATCTTTTAACTTTTCGTTAATTAACTTCAATTGTTCAACCGTTTGCTTAAGCGATTGAATGTCATTTTTGTATGCATGCAAACTAATCATTTGTTCACGATCAGCACTACCAACCGACTGCTCATGACTTGACTCTAGGGTGCGTATTCTCAAACGTTGCTCTTTTAAAAGGCGCGCTAGTTTTATTCTTTTATCTTGATCTGACTCTAGATCAATCTCATCAAGGAGAGACTCTTCGCCTAAGTCAGATCTAGACAAAACTGGCACCTCCTCCACAACTTTGCCAAAGCCAAAGCGCAAACGATTCTCTTCCACAGCCTTTTTCAACAGCAAAAAATCATTTGAACCCGGCGTCATATCCGGATCCCAAAGATCATTTTGATGCCAATTAATTGAGCATTGGCCTCGACACGCCAAACGAATCGGCCCACCACCTAAATCAGGGCCACGCCCACTAACTTCGGCTAAACGCTCAACGGGAATATTCCAGCTAGCATCTGCCAAACCATCTTCATCGAAATATAAAATAAAAAATACCAGGGCTGATATTTTTCCTGTTTTACTAATGACGGCATAAACAGCTTTGGCTTCTTCATCGGCATAGTCTGGCAACGCACCCAAACCATCAAGAAGCGCTTCAAACTCTGAATAGAGCATGTGCCGTGTTACTTTCTTGTTATCCAAAAAGAATACCGCCTCATAGGCGGATGAATCACGATTAGCCATATTATCCCCGGCCACCCCTCAATATGAGGCAGAACTTTTAATTAATCTTGAAATTAGTTTAGTAGATAACCCACACAGCACACGATTAAAAAAGAAAGAATATGTAACGAAAGCGACAGGCTTCACACTGGTGAAATTCACCATCTATCGTACAGATAAGCTCTATTTACGCAGATTGGATGCTGGATGCTGGATGCTGGATGCTGGATGCTGGATGCTGGATGCTGGATGCTGGATGCTGGATAAGTTTAAAAGCAGTTGTTACATTTCAACTGCATCATCAAACTCTTCTTCCTCTTCAAAAAACTCAAGATCTAAGATTTCATCTTCATATTCGCTCATAACATTCACCTTATATTTAATAAAAAATAACACTACCTTTTTGGTAGCTACAAAAAATATAAACCAAGACTATGACAATTGGATGACAATAAATAAAAATATTAGATATTAGAGTAAGCAACAAGAAGGGGGATTACTGATAAGTTTAAGTGGCGGACCGGACGGGACTCGAACCCGCGACCCCCGGCGTGACAGGCCGGT
>CAXBDA010000095.1:0-9685 GCA_963974595.1 uncultured Oleiphilus sp.
TTGAGTTTAGCTCTGGATGCCTCGGAGTGGGAGGCGTCGACTTATGATTATCAGTTATTTTTATAAAGCTTTGTTTATTTAGATATTGATTAATTACATAATCACAAATTTTTATACCGACACTTCTTTGTCCTATATCAAACGCGATACGTGCATAAGTAGAAAGGCGCTCTATTCTTGGCTCTCCTTTCTTTAAAACTTTCTTCACAATATCAAATGCAAAAAGCAAATTCTGATGACGTTCTTTTTTGTTCAAGGTGCTATCTCGAGAGCCTATATAAGCATTAATAGCATCTTTATAGTCTTGATCATCTATTTCATTATTATCTGAATTAATGAAGGCTGGGATTTTTCCAAAAAAATTCGCATATGAAATATTAGCTTTTTTGAAAGCAGGTTTGGTTGTTGTTACTAAATAACCATCTTGCTCTAGCTGTTTGGCAGTAGCGGGCTTACAGCAGAAAAGGTTTAATAAAAAAGCATCCACCGGAGCCGCTAGATTGAGAGGTGCCAAAATATCAAGACCTGGAATCAAATAATATGCATCATAACCTAATTTCTTAAAGTCACTAATTAAAGAGCGATTAATGTGTTTGCCATGCTTTAATTCAAACATGATTAATGGAGAACAGTCTTCTAGAGTCTCTTTAGACTGCTTTAGTATATTTGCTTCTTCACCTTCAGCATCTAACTTGATAAAGTCGATAGATTGCCAATTATGCTCACGTTTACACTCATCTAAAGTTAACAAGTTAATTGTTAGCGACTCTTTAGAGCCTTCGGAGGTCAATGAGTTTAATTCAGCGTTTGGGGATAAATAAAATGTTGCAGTCCCAATGTGATCTGAAAGGCCAGCTTCTATGATCTCGACTTTTTGTGCTAAGTTATTTTTCTTAATAGTATTACGTAAAGCAGCAGCTGTATTAGGCGTAGGTTCGAAACACCAAAGCTTTCCATTGTCACCAAGATTCTTAGCTATCGCCGTACTATATAAACCGTAATTAGCACCTATGTCCAATACGACCATGTCAGGCTTAATGAAATTACGCACAAAGTGTATCTCGTCCTCAAACCAATCTCCTTGTTCTCTAAGGACAAAGTTGGACATAAGATTAAGTTGTTCGGGGGCACAAATTTCTGTGCCATCATTCAGCGTTATAAATGTCGTTTTTATGATCATATTCTCTGAGACTAAGCCGTTTAAATTTCAATAAGAAAAGATAATACACCATAAGGTAAAACAGTGAAGCTTGTATTAATACGGCTGTGATCTAGTTGGAGTTTGTGACTGTACTTGTACCTTTTCTAAAATCTCGTTGGACTAATCAGATTCAGCTCGCAATCCTTAGTCAAATTTCTTGGACGACCGGTCATCCTAATTGTCGCCGAAAATCCCAATACATTTTGATAATATAGTCCTGTATTAGCTTTGTATGCGAAGGAAACACCCGTGTGCATTGATACTATTATAAGACCGGTAAACAACGATTTGGGTTGATCATGACTGAGAATTTAAACTACTGGGTGTGACCCTTAATACTTCTTCAATCGTGGTTTGGCCTTTGGCTACTTTATTCGCACCACTCAAGCGTAGCGAATGCATACCTTCTTTGATGGCTTGTTTTCTAAGCTCGTTAAGTTGGCCCTGTTCGTTAATATGCACTTTCAAATTTTCGCTTAAAGGCATGATTTCATAAACCCCCGCTCTTCCTTTATAACCTGTATTTCGACAAGTGAGGCAGCCGACAGGCTGATTTGCATGACTTGGGTGGGGTGTGTTCCAGGGTTTAGTTAGCATCTTCCAGTCTTCTTCTTGTATTTCAACTGGCGCTTTGCATTCATCGCATAGTGTTCTAACTAGTCTTTGTGCCATTACCCCAATGACTGTGGCCCGAATTAGGTAAGGTGGAATACCAAGTTCAATAAGGCGGGTTACTGCGCTAGGGGCATCATTTGTATGTAGTGTTGATAAAACGAGGTGGCCTGTTAATGCTGCTTGCGTCGCCATTTCAGCAGTTTCTAAATCGCGTATCTCACCGATCATAATGATGTCAGGGTCTTGGCGCATAAGCGCTTTAATGCCGGTTGCAAAGTCTAGGTCGATGCCGTGTTGTATCTGCATTTGGTTAAATGCCGGTTCCACCATTTCTATCGGGTCTTCTATGGTGCTCACATTTACTTCGTCAGTGGCTAGTTCTCTAAGGGTTGAATATAAAGTTGTTGTTTTACCTGATCCCGTTGGCCCTGTTACCAGTATGATGCCATTAGGTTGGCTAATCATTTTTTCCCAGCGTCTTAAATCTTCCTGGCTAAAGCCTAAGTCAGCAAAGCTGCATTGCAGTACGTCCGGGTCAAAAATTCGCATCACAAGTTTTTCACCAAACGCGGTTGGCAGTGTGGATAGTCTTAGTTCAATTTCTTTTTCTAGTTTGTTTCGGGTTTTGATTCGACCATCTTGGGGTTTGCGTTTTTCTGCGACATTCAGGCGGCCCAATATTTTTAAACGACTGGTAACGGCTAAACCGACTTTTGCCGGGAATTCATAAACATTGTGGAGTACGCCATCTATTCGAAAACGAACTTGGGCAATGTCTCTGCGCGGTTCAATGTGAATATCGCTGGCTCTTTGGTCAAAGGCATATTGCAGCAGCCAGTCAACGATATTCACGATATGTTGATCGTTGGCATCAGGGCTGCTTTGATTTTTGCCCAGTTCGAGCATCTGCTCAAAGTTTTGCGTATAGTTTTGGGCTGATGCCTGGCTTCCTGCTTTATTGACTGAATTGGCCAGTTCATAAAATTCGAGAGTAAATTTGCGAAGATCTGTTGGGTTAACGATCACTCGGCGAATATTTTTTTTAAGCGTATGTTGTAAGTCTTCTTCCCATTGGGTCACAAAAGGTTGAGTGCTAGCGATCACAACTTCATTCGGGTGTATTTCTACGGCAAGAATTTTATGGCGTTGAGCAAATGCAAATGACATGACGCTGGCTATTTTCTGGCTGTCAATTTTTAACGGGTCGATGTGGAAAACAGCTTGCTGGCTCCAGTTTGCTAGCCAGTTAAGGAGTTGGGTTAATGACAGGGGCTGTCCATTTGGCTGCTTTAACGTTGCATCTACAATGATTTCAATCGGGTGTTGAGCTGCTTGTTTTTTGCCTTTTGGTGTTTGCAAAACGATTTTCGCATCTGCCTCAGAAATTAAATTATCTTTCTCTAATTGCCAAACAATTTGATTGAGATTTAAGGGTTCTGTTTTAGAGGGCTGCGATAGCATGACAAATTACTCGTGTTTCAATAAGTGAAAAAAATACCTTACCTGGTTGGGGGAATTGCAGGTAAGGTATTTATTATAGTTGGCGACCTAAAGTTCGCTCCCATTTTATGTAAAACATAGACGCTAAAAATATAATCACGGTCAAAGAAGTGATGAAAATATCAGTGAAGGCTGCTAAAGATAGAAAGGTTTCCACGACGGATTGTGTGAAATAAAATAAAATAATAAAACACAGCCAGATGTGAGCCCGCAATTGGTCTTTTACTAATCCGGGAAAGATAATTAAGAGTGGGATGAGTTTTACCAGCAAAATAAACATCACAGGGCTGCCTTCTGGAATGGCGGCAGGCAGGCTGGTGATGATCATCATGAGTAGCATGAGCACATAACTTGTCCATGCAAGATGCAGTGCGATTACATTTTTTATAGGTCGATTAATAGTCGTGTTCATAATGAGATTAGCTTCAATATATTTTCGGGTGGGCGGCCAAGAACAGCTTTATTGCCTTTCACTACAATAGGTCGCTCTATTAATTTCGGGAATTTTGTCATTTTTTCAATCAGGAAGTCATCATTTAAGTTAGTATCTTTCAGGTTTAGCTCTTTGTATGCATCTTCACCTTTTCTGAGTAGTTCGCGTGCTGTGATTTCGAGCTTGTTTAAAAGTGAGCTTATAGTCTTTGCATCTGGGGTATCTTCAAGATATAAAATGATCTCTGGCGAGATGCCATTTTCTTCAAGAAGGGCTAAAGTTTGTCGTGATTTTGAACAGCGAGGGTTGTGATAAATTTGTACTGTAGGGGTCATGTTGGCCTTGTTTACGTCTCAGTGAGAATTTAATGTCTAAAGTCCATTTATTCTAACAGGAGAAAGGCTTGAGAATAAAAACTGTTTTTATTTTTTGTTTTATATGGCTTCTTTGTGCTTGTAGTAATACTGATAATGACACAAGCCTTGTCTTCTTGAATGGAGATGGCAAAAAGTTGAGTGACTTTGAAGGTCAATGGCTTTTGATAAATTATTGGGCTGCTTGGTGTAAACCGTGTTTAAACGAAATTCCAGAACTTAATGTGATCAATGCGCGATCAGATGTCGAGGTATTGGCTTTCAATTATGATGATTTGGATGAAACATTATTAAGAAAACAGCTTGATAAATTTGATATTCAGTACCGGTCTATTGTTATTGATCCTGCTTTGTTATTTAAGCAGGCAAAGCCAAGGGGGTTGCCTGCTACAATTGTGGTTAATCAAAGGGGAGAGTTTGTTAAGTGGTTATATGGTGCTCAGAGCAGGCAATCTTTATTGGAGGTCATAGCTCAACCTTAGTGATCCTAATTAACTGAGGGTTTGTTTAGGGCATTCATTCATTACCACCGTCAGGTTATTTTCTCGTAGCTGTGTTGCGGCTTTTTCATTGATGACACCAATTTGCATCCAAACAATTTTGGGTTGTTTTTGTACCGATAAAGCCAAAACTTCTAAGCAGGTTTCTCCTGCTGCTTCACTATTTCTAAAGATATCAACCATATCTACATTTTCAGGTAGTGCGTCGAGAGAAGCATATACGTGTTCATTTAAAATAGTTTGGCCTGATAAAATAGGGTTTATTGGATAAACTTTAAAGCCTTTTTCTTGTAAGAAGTGCATAACCTCGTAGCTTGGGCGATGTGTTTTTTGGCTGGCACCGACCAAGGCAATTGATTTGACCGTAGTCAGTAATTGCTGAAGTTTTGTTTTTGTCATTAAGGATACCACTGTTTATTGAATGTATCTTTTTCATTATAAGCATGTAAGGGGTGAAGGAATACTCATTTGTTTAGTGTGAGGTGCTTTAAAATCATCATTCCAGGTTAGAAGTCTGTGATTTAAATACCCTGAATTAGCACTTAAACCATGCAGAAATCATGCTATTATTAATCACGTTTTTCAGCGCTAAACATCTTGCCTTGTAGGCGCTAATCATCATAAATACCGACTCCATACGAGATACAATGTCTGTCAAATTTATTCATCTAAAGGTTCATACGGAATACTCCCTTACTAATGGTCTTGTCCGTATCAAGCCATTGATCGCTAAGTCTTTATCCGAAAATATACCAGCTATTGCAATTACCGATCAATCTAATCTGTGTGCATTAGTAAAGTTTTATAAGTCCACTCGTGGTGCCGGTATTAAGCCAATTATTGGTGTTGATATCTGGTTAGAAAACGAAGCTGAACCTGATAATCCGTATAGAATGACTTTGTTAGCTAAGAATGACATGGGGTATCGAAATATTACCGTTCTTGTTTCTCGTGCATTCACTGAAGGTCAATCCTTAGGGAAAGCGGTTGTAAAGCGTGAGTGGCTTGCGGAAAAAGCGTCAGGCATTATCGTTTTATCCGGGGCGAAAGATGGAGATGTTGGGCGAGCTTTATTAAACGGTAAGCTTGATATGGCGGCTGAGCGAACGCGTTTTTGGATGGCGCTTTTTCCGGATAGTTTTTATCTTGAATTGCAGCGAACAAGTCGTCCAGGTGACGAAGAGTGTGTGCACCTAAGTGTCCAGTTAGCACAAGATTTAAATTGCCCGGTAGTGGCGACAAATGATGTTCAATTTCTGGTTGAAGATGATTTTGAAGCTCATGAAGCAAGGGTCTGTATTTCAGACAGTGATACCCTAGATAACCCTAATCGAGAGAAGAAGCACAGCGACCAGCAGTTTTTTAAGTCGTCAGATGAAATGATCGAGCTATTTGAGGATATTCCCGAAGCGATTGAAAATACAATTGAAATAGCAAAACGCTGCAATGTTGAAATGCGCTTAGGTGAATATTTCTTACCACAATATCCAGTGCCTGATGGTATGACGATGGACGAGTTTTTCCGCAAAATTTGTCATGATGGTTTGGATGAGCGCCTACGGTTTATTTTGGCTAAAACACCTGAAAGTGAGCTTGAAGAAGCACGTAAGCCTTATATTGATCGCTTAAAGTTTGAATTAGATATTATTTTACAGATGGGGTTCCCGGGTTATTTTCTTATCGTTATGGACTTTATTCAGTGGGCTAAGAATCATGATATTCCTGTTGGCCCAGGTCGAGGCTCGGGTGCGGGCTCTTTAGTTGCTTATGTACTTAAAATTACTGATTTAGACCCGCTTCAATATGACTTACTTTTCGAGCGATTTTTGAATCCGGAAAGGGTGTCGATGCCCGATTTTGATGTCGACTTTTGTATGGATGGTCGAGATCGTGTTATTTCCTATGTGGCTGATCACTACGGTCGAGAAGCGGTATCCCAGATTATTACTTTTGGTACCATGGCGGCAAAAGCAGTAGTGCGTGATGTGGCGCGTGTTCAAGGGAAGTCTTATGGGCTTGCTGATCGTCTTTCAAAAATGATTCCTTTTGAGATCGGTATGACGTTATCAAAAGCTATCGAACAAGAACCAAGCTTGAAAGAATTTCTTACAGAAGATGAAGGTGCCCAAGAAATTTGGGAAATGGCGATACGTTTAGAAGGTGTTACCAGAAATGTGGGTAAGCACGCGGGCGGGGTGGTCATTGCACCCACTAAACTAACAGACTTTTCAGCGCTTTATTGTGATGAGCAAGGTGCCGGGCTTGTTACACAGTTCGATAAAAATGATGTTGAAGAGGCGGGGTTGGTTAAGTTCGACTTCTTGGGCCTAAGAACCCTCACCATCGTTGATTGGGCACTCAAAATGATTAACCCTCGCTTAATTGCCGAGGGTAAAGACACTATTAATATTGATCACATTCCACTAAATGACCGTGCTTCATTTGAATTATTAAAAACCGCAGAAACCACGGCTGTATTCCAGCTTGAATCGCGAGGCATGAAAGATCTTATTCGGCGGCTTCAGCCTGATAACCTCGAGGATATGATTGCACTGGTCGCGCTTTTTCGACCGGGACCTCTTGAGTCGGGCATGGTTGATGATTTTATTAATCGTAAACATGGCAGGGCGCCTGTTGCTTATCCTCATATTGACTATCAACACGAAAGTTTAAAAGAAGTACTTGAGCCAACATATGGGGTTATTGTCTACCAAGAACAGGTCATGCAAATAGCGCAGGTATTGGCGGGTTATACGCTCGGCGGCGCGGATATGCTGCGCCGAGCAATGGGTAAGAAAAAACCTGAGGAAATGGCCAAACAGCGTGATACCTTTCGTGAGGGGGCCATATCTGTCGGCGTAGACCCAGATCTGGCAATGAAGATCTTCGACCTAGTTGAAAAGTTTGCAGGTTATGGATTTAACAAATCTCACTCTGCTGCTTATGCGGTTGTATCCTATCAAACCTTGTGGTTAAAAACGCACTTTCCTGCTGAGTTTATGGCGGCTGTTTTCACAGCTGATATGCAAAATACTGATAAAGTAGTGACCTTGGTTGAAGAATGCCGCCAAATGAAATTGAAGTTGGTGCTGCCAAATGTCAATGTCAGTCAATATACCTTTACTGTCGATGTTGATGGGCAGGTTGTTTATGGTCTAGGCGCGATTAAAGGTTTGGGTGAAGGGCCTGTTGAAAGTATTTTGGCTGCGCGCGAGCAAGATGGGCCATTTAAGAATTTATTCGATTTTTGTTCACGTGTTGATTTACGCAAAGTAAACAAGCGGGCATTAGAGGCCTTAATCCGTGGTGGTGCGATGGATGAAATCGGGCCGAGTAGGGCGCGATTACTTTCTACTATAGAAGAGGCTGTACAGCGCGCAGAGCAAAATGCCCGTAACCAGCATGTTGGTATGATAGATATGTTTGGTGAGGTGGTGCCAGACGAAAATGAAGATGTTTATATCAATAGTATTGGTGTTCGAGAATGGAGTGAGAAAGAGAGACTTTCTCAGGAAAAAGATACCTTAGGTTTATACTTAACAGGCCATCCTTTTGATGAGTACGAAGAGGAAGTTCGCAAGTTCTCACCTAATTCTATTTTGAATTTAAAGCCCAGTCGGAACAAAATCAATGTGGTTGGTTTGATTGTGGCGGTCAGGTTAATGAAAAATAAACGTGGCCAGAATATGTGTTTCGTTACCTTGGATGATAGAACGGCACGAATAGAAGCCACCTTATTTTCTGAAACTTATGAAAATAACCGCCAGTTTATTGAAAAAGATCAGGTGGTTGTGGTCTCAGGCGTATTGAGTTTAGATGAGTACTCTGGTGGTTTGAAATTGCGTGTAAGTGATGTGCAGGCGATATCAACAGCAAGAATTGCCTTTGCTAAAAATCTCAGTCTACAAATCACCCAAGCGCAGTGCGCACAAGGTTTATTGCCTAAGTTGAAGGTAATGCTAGCAGATGCTTGTGTGAATGCGCCGTCTGAATCGCCGCGAGAAGATAGTCTGGAAGATGAAAAGATAGGCTGTAAAGTACTCGTTAAATATAAACGGCCTGACGCAAGCGTATTGATAGAGTTAGGTCCTGCTTGGTCAGTTGAGCCGCTGGATGAATTAATTCAAGAGTTGAAATACTTACTAGGGGCTCATCAAGTCGCCTTGGTTTATTAGTTTCCTGATCGTAAAGATTAACAAATAAAAAATATTCAGGGTACTTGGCCCTCTTGTAATGGTTGTAGGTAGATAAGGGAAGAAAAATTAGCGACAATGGTCAGCTAATTACCTATTTCAATATATTCTTGTTTATTGAGTTTAAAAAAGCTTATGAATTTACATTATCTTGATTTTGAGCAGCCTATTGCTGATCTAGAAGAGAAAATTGAAGAGCTACGTCTTGTTGGTTCAGATAAAGAACTTAATATACAGGAAGCTATTGAAAGCTTAGAGCATGAGTGTAATGCACGAATTCAAAGTATATTTTCTAAATTAAGTGACTGGGATGTTGCCCGTCTTGCAAGGCACCCTAAACGCCCTTACACGCTTGACTATATTAATTTGATTTTTGATGACTTCGATGAGCTTCATGGTGATAGGGCTTATGCTGATGATGCGTCTATTGTGGGTGGTCTTGCTTGTTTGGAGGGGCGTCCAGTGATGGTGATTGGTCATCAAAAAGGTCGTGAGGTGAAAGAGAAGGTAAAACGCAATTTTGGTATGCCCAAGCCTGAAGGCTATCGTAAAGCTTGTCGTTTGATGGAAATGGCTGAGCGGTTTTCACTGCCTATTATTACATTTATCGATACACCAGGTGCTTATCCAGGTATTGGTGCAGAAGAACGTGGGCAAAGTGAGGCAATTGCTAAAAATTTAGCAGTCATGTCTCGCTTAAAAACACCCATTATTTCGACCGTAATAGGTGAAGGCGGCTCTGGTGGCGCACTTGCAATAGGTGTATGTGATAGGTTGAATATGTTGCAATATTCAACCTATGCGGTCATCTCTCCTGAAGGTTGCGCCTCTATTTTGTGGAAAAGTTCTGAGTTTGCATCAGATGCTGC
>CAXBDA010000096.1:0-9668 GCA_963974595.1 uncultured Oleiphilus sp.
AGCTTGTCGAAGGGTGCTCGATAAGGATCCAGAGTTTCATTTAACACATTTCGACAAGCTCAATGAGCGAGTAAGTTAGCAAATCGGGTCGTGAACGGTGACCAGTTTGGTACCATCCGGAAAGGTCGCTTCAACTTGCACTTCATGAATCATACTCGCAACACCGTCCATCACCTGATCTTCGTTCAACAAGGTTTTGCCAAAACTCATCAATTCAGCGACCGTTTTTCCATCACGCGCACCTTCGATAATTTCCATGGTGAGATACGCCATTGCTTCCGGGTAGTTCAGTTTTAGGCCACGGTTCAACCTTCTTTCCGCTAATAAAGCGGCGGTAAATACCAATAATTTGTCTTTTTCTCTGGGTAACAGTTCCATCCTGTTGAGCCTCTTATTCTGTTTTTAGATTGTAATTTTATAGGGTGCGCCTGCGCACCCTATATATATAATTTCAAGTCGCCCAAATTCTTGGTGAGACAGCCTCTTTTTTTATTAAAACTGGCCGAATCAATGTCCATGCTTCAGTGAAATATAATCTTGCGGCTTCGGTACAATGACCCAAATACCTCACTGTCAAAAACTCACCATTTAAGGTAGTAGCAACTAAAGCCTTTTCTATTCTAAACGATGGTGAAAGATGGCGTAATGCGTCAATTAACGCAGTACATTGATCTGCCTGAAAAGGTCCTGACACCAAAAGCCCATGAACAGGCATGGATCGTAATCCGGCATTGCCATTTAGTATGGTAAGAGATTTTTGAGCTGCATCAGATGCTAAGTCAATGACCAAACGCTCATTCAATTTGATTCTACCTTTCGACCAAATCTGTAAGCTTTGCTTAATGCTGCCTTCGGTAAATTGAAGTTTGTTCGCGGGTAAACCAAAACAAGTAATATCCCAGCTAATCACTTTGGCATTTTCGGCTAAATCTATTCGGGCATTTAATCTGGCTTGAGAATTTGGAAACAGAATTGTTTCTAAAGGCAGCCATTCTAAACAGGCATTCTGCTCGACCTTCAATTGAATGGATTGAGTCTGAACCCCACCCTGCTCCCGCGCTTTATACACTCGACCAGCACCTGGCGTGGTAATTAGAGCATGAGAATTTTGCTGGCAAGTAATACTAACGCTTAACTTGTCACCGGTCACAAGACCACCCGGCGGATGCAATAAATAACAATGAGCGCACTGTTCACCTTCTGGATAGAAGGCTTTTTGAACATACAGTGGCCCTTCGTGTGCAGACTCGACCAAACGCACGCCACGTTTGCGTTGAGCAAAAGACAAGCTCAGATAAGCTTGCCACGTTGAACGCCTTGGCTGAGTTTGTTGCTTAGTGTCTTCTGGCAAATGAACCACTGCATTCATATTAAAGTAAACTCTTTTATTTATTTAAAACGAAGCGAAGAGTCTATACAGCTAAGTACTGCTTAATAAGGTCATCACTCAGTTTTTCCATACTATCATTCGCCACCACACGCCCCCTATCCATCAAGCGAAACGACTGTCCTACTCTTCGCGCAAAGCCTAGCTTCTGCTCAACCAGAATAACGGTCAAGCCTTCTTCTTCGTTTAACTTGAGAATAACATCGCCAATCTGTTTGACGATATTCGGTTGAATACCTTCGTTAGGCTCATCGAGTATCAAGACTTTTGGTTCAATCACCAATGCACGGCCGATGGCTAATTGCTGTTGTTGGCCACCGGATAAGTCACCACCACGACGATGCATCATATCACCGAGTACCGGGAATAAATCAAAGATTTTCTGAGGAATTTCTTTGGCATCCGGTGCATTGGGCACACGACCTTTACGGATAGGCAAACCTAAACGAAGATTTTCTTCTACCGTTAACAGAGGAAAAATCTCACGCCCCTGCGGCACATAAGCGATACCCGCAGGTGCTCGAGCTTCAGCCGATTTCTTTTGAATGGGCTGGCCTTCCATCAAAATTTCACCATTTGAAAGTGGCAACAAGCCCATTAAACATTTCAACAAGGTGGTTTTACCCACGCCATTACGCCCCATAATACAGGTACGCGAACCGGCTTCGATCTGCATATCCAAATCCCATAGGATTTGCGTGCCACCATAATGCTGGTTGGCTTTGTTAATCGAAATCATCGTTCACGCTCCTTTTCGACTTCTTCTTCACCTAAGTAGACTTCTCTCACAGCGGCATTATTTTGCACCTCATCCATCGTACCTTCTGCTAAAACAGAACCTTGATGAAGCACCGTCACTGTTCTCGCTATCGAACGAACAAACTCCATATCGTGCTCAACCACCACCACGGTATGATCACCCGCTAATGAGGTTAAAAGCTCGGCAGTACGCTCTGTTTCTTGGGCGGTCATGCCGGCAACAGGCTCATCGACCAGCAACAAACGCGGCTCAGACACCAGCAACATACCAATTTCTAACCACTGTTTTTGACCATGCGATAACGAACCTGCCAGCAGCATGCGGTTATCTTTCAAACCAATGGTTTCAAGGACTTCATCTATTTTTTGAATTTCAGTCGAACTTAAACGGGCAAATAGATTTGGGATAATACCTTTATTAGTTTTTAAGGAAAGCTCCAAATTATCCAGCACCGTATGAGCTTCAAACACCGTAGGCTTTTGGAACTTTCTGCCAATACCTAACTGGGCAATATCGGCTTCATCTTTGTCTAATAAGTTATGGGTTTGTCCAAAATAAACCGAACCTGAATCACACTTGGTTTTTCCGGTAATCACATCCATCAAGGTGGTTTTACCCGCGCCGTTTGCCCCGATGAGGCAACGTAATTCACCATCGTTGATATACAGGTTCATATCGTTCAAGGCTTTAAAACCATCAAAGCTGACAGATAAAGCTTCGATGTACAGAATCACTTGGTGAGAGACATCGATGACGGGCTCAGCTTGTGCCATGAATGACCAAACCTGATCACGGCGCATCACTTCTCGTGTGGTATCTATCACGCTCATGATGTTTTCTCCTGCAAGTTTTCACTCGATGAAGCACCTTGTTGTTTTTGCTGCTTCTGCATGCGCTTTTCTTTAAATTGATCCACGACACCCAAAATACCTTTGGGTAGATACAGTGTCACCAGCACAAATAAAGCGCCTAAGGCAAACAACCAACCATCCGGCATAATTGCAGTGAATTTGGTTTTTGCATAATTGACTAATATAGCACCAAGAATGGCGCCCACTAAGGTGCCACGACCACCGACAGCCACCCAGATCACCATTTCGATAGAATTAATCGGTGAGAATTCACCTGGGTTGATAATGCCCACCTGCGGTACATACAGTGCGCCCGCAACCGCAGCAATTACCGCTGAATAAACGAATAACCAGACTTTATATCGCTCAGTTCGGTAACCAATAAAACGGGCCCGCGCTTCGCCATCCCTAATCGCGATAATGACCTTTCCAAAGCGTGATTTGAAGATCGCTTGGCTGAGCAATAACACGATGATCAGCATTATGGCGGTGGCGATAAATAAGGCCACTCGCGTACTGTCTTCCTGCAAACTAAAGCCGAGAATATCTTTAAAGTCGGTTAGGCCATTATTACCACCAAAACCCATCTCATTTCTGAAGAATGCAAGTAACAATGCATAAGTAAGTGCTTGCGTCATGATCGACAAATACACACCCGTGACCCGTGAACGGAAGGCCAGCCAACCAAAAACAAATGCTAAGATACCTGGCACGAGAGCCACCATAATCATGGCCACCCAGAACTGATCCATGCCTTGCCAATACCAGGGCAGTTCCGTCCAATTCAAGAACACCATAAAGTCGGGCAGTTCTGGGTTACCGTAGACACCTCGGTCACCAATTTGGCGCATCAAGTACATGCCCATAGCATAACCACCGAGCGCAAAGAAGGCGCCATGACCTAGGCTCAAAATACCGCAATAACCCCAAATCACATCAACCGCCAAAGCCAACATGGCATAACAAAGGTACTTACCTAATAAAGTAATCGTATAGGTGCTGACGTAAAACATGGAATCAGCAGGAAATACCAAGTTGCTAATCGACGAATAAAACGTCACGACCAACAATAGAACGACAAAAGGAAAAGTACGGCTTCCGGGTTGATCGCCCCGATCAAAAATCGTATTTAGGATGCTCATTCTGCTGCTCTCCCTTTCTGAGGAAACAGGCCTTTAGGACGTTTCTGAATAAATAGGATAATAAAGATTAATACTAATATGCTGGCTAACACTGCCCCGGTAATTGGTTCGATAAACTTATTGGCTATGCCCAAACTGAAACCTGCCACCAAGGTGCCCCACAAGTTGCCAACACCACCAAAGACCACCACCATAAATGAGTCGATAATATAGGCTTGGCCAAGATTCGGCCCAACGTTCGTTAATTGGCTTAAGGCTACACCCGCCATACCGGCAATACCCGAGCCTAAGCCGAAAGTCATGGCATCGACGCGATCTGTACGAATCCCCATGGCTTTTGCCATGCTGCGGTTCTGGGCAACAGCACGTACATTCAAACCGAGAGATGTTTTATTCAAAACCAATAGGAGCAAACCAAAGACCAATAAGGCAAAGGCAAGAATATATAGACGGTTCATAGTCAGCGATAACACAGGGTTAATATCTAAAGACCCGCTCATCCATGAAGGCGATTCCACCTGTCTGTTCAGTGGTGAAAAGATGGTTCTGACTAATTGTTGAAGGATTAAGCTAATACCAAACGTCGCTAATAAGGTTTCCAAAGGCCGTCCATGTAGATGGCGAATCACCCCACGCTCGATCAAAATACCCACCAAACCGGAAACGACAAATGCTGCTGGAATCGCCACCCAAATTGAATAATCCACAGGAATAAACATTTGCACCACATAGGTCGTGTAGGCACCAAGCATGATCATTTCGCCATGCGCCATATTGATCACCCCCATCACACCAAAGGTAATAGCTAAACCGATCGCAGCAAGCAATAGCACTGAACCAAGGCTTAAACCGAAAAATAACTTATCTACAAACTGGAAGTTTTCAACACGTTGCTCAATCGTTTTTAATGCTTTAGCTGTGGCAGCTTTGATTTGTGCATTGTCTTCATTGGCTTTGACTTGCATAAGAAGGTTTCTTGCATCATTTTCAAGTCGGCCGCCTAGGAATTTAATCGCGTCAATTTTCTCAGCCACGCTTTCACTTGTTTGAACGGTATACATGGCAAAGGCAACGTCCATGATATCGAGCACATCATCATCTTTTTCGAGCACTTTACGCGCATTCAAGGTTTTAATAATGCTGTCATCTAATTCTGAAAGCAGCGAAATAATCGCCTGTTCGCGCACACCTGCTTTGGGGGAATTTAATTGAATGCGGGAGATAGATTCACGCAGAATACGGCGAAGCTTATTATTCACTTTTACTTTTTTAGTACTAGAGCGGCTTAAGCCTTCTATGGTCTTCCCGCTAAAAACGCCTTTATACGCGCCATCATCTTTAGCGACTAAGAATCTGTTGGCTTTGACGTAATATAAATCGCCTTTCAGCATGGTTTGAAATAAGGGTAACAGATCTTCACCTGCCAGCTCTTCGAGAGTCTGGAGAACAGGTACTGCTTTATTGAGTTTCACTTGGGTAAGCTCTACTAAGAGTTCGTTCAACTTTGTGCTTTCTTGGAGCTCTGCACGTAAGCCTTGGTAATTTGCAGAAACCTGTGCCGACACGACAGCCGTAAAAGCAAAACTAGTTAGCAGCACCATCAAGACGAGGATAATCGGGCGTGTTTTCACGTGCTTACTCCACCGTTGGAATCATGATTTATGTTGTATAGAGTAGTCACTGTAAATATAGGGTGCGCAAGCGCACCCTATATCTGCGATCAATACTTATGATGTCTTAGAAATTCTGACCAGAACAGCTCGCTGTTTTAACATTGAAGTTGCCGCAGCTTACTGGCTTAGTCCAATCTGCTATCAAGTCTTTTGAACCTGGTAGGAAATCTGACCATGCATCACCGATAACGGTATCTTTGGTTTCCCAAACAACTTCAAGTTGACCGTCATCTTGGATCTCGCCAATCAATACTGGCTTGCTTAAGTGGTGGTTTGCGTTCATCACGGCCACACCGCCTGTTAGGTTAGGGGTGGTGATTCCGATCATGCCTTGCTCAACCGCATCGACGTCAGTTGTGCCAACTTTTTCAACTGCTTTTGCCCACATATTGAAACCGATATAGGTTGCTTCCATAGGGTCATTCGTGACGCGTTTGTCGTCTTTGATATAGGCTTTCCAGCTTTCGATGAACTGCGTATTTGCTTCGTTATCAACACTTTGGAAGTAGTTCCATGCAGCTAAGTGGCCAACAAGCGGCTTAGTATCGATACCTGAAAGCTCCTCTTCGCCAACAGAGAATGCCACCACTGGAATATCTTCTGCAGAAACACCTTGATTACCTAGCTCTTTATAGAAAGGAACATTTGCATCACCATTGATCGTTGATACAACCGCTGTTTTCTTACCTTTGCTACCGAATGATTTGATATCCGATACAATTGACTGCCAATCAGAATGACCGAAAGGCGTGTAGTTGATCATGATGTCTTTTTTGTCTACGCCTTTAGCTTGTAAATACGCTTCTAAAACTTTGTTCGTTGTACGTGGGTAAACGTAATCGGTGCCTGCAAGAACCCAACGTTTCACGCCGATTTCGTTCATCAAGTAATCTACAGCTGGAATAGCCTGCTGGTTTGGCGCTGCACCCGTGTAGAATACATTCTTAGAAGATTCTTCCCCTTCGTACTGAACAGGGTAAAAAAGTAAACCATTAAGTTCTTCAATAACCGGTAACACTGACTTACGTGAGACCGACGTCCAGCAACCGAAAATAACATCGACTTTTTCCTTCGTTAAAAGTTCACGGGTTTTTTCAGCGAATAATGGCCAGTTTGACGCAGGATCAACCACAACAGGCTCTAGCTTCTTACCCAATAAACCACCTTTTTTGTTCTGTTCTTCGATCATCATCAGAACAGTATCTTTCAATGTAGTTTCACTGATCGCCATTGTTCCTGATAAAGAATGCAATACGCCAACTTTAATGGTATCGGCTGCGACTGCACTCATTGCAAACACAGATGCACTTGCTCCTAATACAACACCTTTTAACATAGATTTAAATTTCATGATTATTACCTTCCTCAAGCGAATGATTTTTCAAGCGTCGAGAGTCATTATTCATACCTTATGCAAAGGTGGTTATCGGCAATTGACGAAATCGACTACGTCATTTGACGTAGAAGCTCCAATAGAATCTAGAATATTCCTAGCGCTTATCAGCTTTTCTATACACAAAACAAGCAAACCATGATTTTTTATCTACACTTTAAGGACAATGACAAAACGGCTCCAAACTCATGCTGAAATTACGAGACCAGCTCTTATTTATTCTACTGCTAGTTGGTCTGATACCGTCTCTTCTGATTTCTTACGAAGCTTATACTCATCATAAAAATCAGGCCTTAGCCTTGTCTAAAGAGCTTACCCAAAAAAAATTAAACCTCGTTGCGAATCGCTTAAGCAGTGAATTGAGTGAAGCTGAAAGTCTAATTCGCCTTTATGCCAGATCATCTCAAGTACGTGAACTCGATTTTAATACATTTATGCCATTCTTGACGTCTGAACTTAGCCATTTAAAACCGAAATATGAAAAGTTCATCCTTGGCCTTCCTAATGGCAATTTTTACAATACTTCCGGTGCAAACCTTCAACAGGGTGGCATTAGAACCTTCGACGACACGCAAGCAGACTCGCCCCCCAGGAGTATTAGCAATCGCGATTATTGGCAGCAAACAATTCAAAACGACACCTCAAATGGTGCTGTTACGTATATTTCCAATCCAATGATTTCATATACAACCGGTGTAAAACAGGTGGTGATTGCATCCTCTATTCTGGATAAAGAAAATTCAAAAAAAGCCATGATCGGCCTGAGCATCCCCTGGTCTTATATCCATACACTCGTCCAGGAACTCATTAAAGATAATTTCTCTAACATTTCTGAAGATGCCAAGGTTATGTTAATTTCTGATGATGGAACCTATTGGTATCACTGGGACAGTGAAAAAATCATCCGACTCAAAACTGATCAAAACGGCCAGTTTATATTGAACGCTCAAGGTGAAAAGAAGGTTATTAAATTTAATATTCTTGGAGAAGATAACAGTGCGCTAATAGATATCGGTAAGCAAATGCTGTCGGGTAAAGCGGGCATTGCCGCTATTAAGTACGACACTGCGATGCATCATTTGGTTTATCAGGCTATTCCTGGCAGCCGTTATAGCATTGGCTTTTTGTCAAATGAAGAGACCATCATGGCGCCCGTTAAAGCTAACCTCAACCATACATTAATGATCATCCTGTTTTCTTTATTGACAATCATTGCGTTAGGGCTAATTTTTGCGCATTTTCTTTCTGCGCCGCTTGCCGCTTTGGTTGAGAAATTAGCCCTGCTCGCAAGTGGTGATAAGTCGGTCACACCGATCAAGACCAAAACCAGAGAGTTACAGGTTTTAAGCGATGCCATTTTCAATTTATATCATCAGATTGAGCAACAAAGCCAACGCTTGGCAAAAAGCCAAGAACGATTTTCTTTAGTCGTCAAAGGCGCTAACGACGGAATATGGGACTTAAATATTCTAGAGCATAGTGTATATTTTTCGCCTCGCTGGAAAGAAATTATTGGCTACACAGACGATGAATTAGACAATCAGTATGAAGTATACCAAAAGCATATACACCCGGAGGATAAACAGCGAGTCAATGAATTATTCTCTGCATTTATTGACTCTGACAACAACAATAATCAATGCCAGTTTAGAATGATCAAAAAAGATGGTTCTATTGTTCATATCCTGACTCGAAGTATCATTATTAGAGACAAACATAACAAAGCCACCCGAATGATTGGTGCAAATACCGACATTTCAGAACTGATTGAAAAAGAGCAGGAAGTCATTTCCCTTAACAAAGAACTTGAATCAAAAGTACACCAGCGAACTAACGAGCTTGAACAAGCACTGAGTAAAGCTGAGTCAGCAAATGCGGCTAAATCAACCTTTTTATCCAATATGTCTCATGAAATCCGTACACCAATGAATGGTATTATTGGCTTAACGAATTTGTGTCTGACGACAGAGTTGTCAGCACAACAAAGAGCGTATTTAGAAAAGGTGACCCTCTCATCTAAAAACCTTTTGAAAATTCTGAATGAAATTTTAGATTTCAATAAGATTGAATCTAACATGGTTGAACTAGAATTTGATGATGTTAATTTGAATCAATTAGCCCAACAGATTGAATCGTTGATGGGGCCTTCCGCTGAAGAAAAAGGTATTAGTTTTAAGCTTATTGTTGAATCTTCCCTTCCAGACTATGTCATCACAGACCAGTTCAGGCTTTCACAAGTACTCCTTAACCTGATTGGAAATGCGATTAAATTTACGCCCTCCGGAGAAGTGATACTTGCAATTAAACACTTGGTGGACCCGGTCAATAATACCATCGATGCTTTTTTCTCCGTCATCGATACAGGGATTGGCATCGAAAATACACAGGATTTATTTATTCCCTTTAAGCTGCGTATTTTTACCAACTGTGAACGCCAAATTTTGTCTAGCGTGAACACCTAA
>CAXBDA010000097.1:0-9550 GCA_963974595.1 uncultured Oleiphilus sp.
GAGGGTTGAGATATATCCGTGTTTTAATTTTGGCTGTTTGAGCACAGCGCATATCTGACAAACTATCGCCCACCAGAATGGATTGCTTAAGGTTTATGTTAAAGCGTTTCGCTGCTTTGGTAATCATGCCTATTCTTGGTTTTCTACAAATACAGCGATGCGAAAATTTTGGATGATGCGGGCAATGCAGGGTTTGTTGAATCTTGATGCCTTTTTTCCAGAATTGGTTTTCTAGCCAGCGGCTTAATGCGTAAAAATCTTGTTCGCTGTAATATTTTCGGGCGATGCCCGATTGATTGGTTACGATTACAATGATGAAGCTAGCCTTTCTGGCTTTTAGCGCAAGCTCAAAAATACCATCAATAAAATCAAAGTCTTCTTTTTTGGAAACATAACCATGATTGACGTTGATAACCCCGTCTCTATCGAGGAATAAGGCTTTATTGGTATTGTTTGGTCCGCGTTTCATTGGTTATTTGGCTTTTCTAAAAACTGTTGGTACAGCGCGTGGGTTCTTTCTGCTACTTGAGAAATGTGAAGTTCATTGCGAACAAATTCAAACATGGGTTGCTGTAATAATCGAAGTTGCTCTAAATGTTTTATGTGTTCACAAAGGAAATGATGAAACGTTGTTTTTTCAGTGTTTCGAATTAAACACGACTCGGGGAGAAGGTCTTGTGCTCCTGGAACGGCGGTTGAGAGAACAGGCAGGCCACTTTGCAGGGCTTCAATTAAAGCAAGGCTAAAGCCGTCTCTGTCTGCGCTGATTACCATGAAATCAGCGATAAATAATAGATCTCGGATATCTGTTCTATGACCCGCAAGAGTGCAGTTACTTGGGGCTGATTTTTTTAGTTTAGAGTATTCAGGGCCATCACCACAAAGAACTATATTTGCTTTGAGCCCTTCTGCTGCCTTTAAAAGGTACTCAAATCGTTTGGTCGGAACAAGTCTGCCGACGCCTAAAATAAGGGGTAATGACGGGTCTATATGCATACTTTCACAAAAAGACGTTTTAGAAAGTTTTCCTGCTTGATGATTTTTTATGCCGTTCAAAACAACATGAGAGTTTATGGGAGAGATAGCCTCGGCAATGCCTTTACTCACAACAAACACCTCATCCATGTTGACTAGGGCTTTGTTATTACGTTTTACATTGTGAGCCGTGGCAACAAGTTTGATTTGTTTATTGATGAATGGCTTTAATGACGAGAGTAACGAGGCAGCCTTGTGACCGTGAGCATGGATGATGTCGGGAGAACATTTCTTTATATCTTTGAATAAGGCCGCCAGCAAAAATAAATTTCTGCGGCTTCTATTCATAGTGAGAGGGTAATGAAAAACGCTTGGCGGCATTATTTTTTCGAAACATCCTGCTGCCACCATACTGACTTCAGTATTAGGTATCTTACTTAGCGCTTCTGCCTGTTGGCTGGCTTGTCGTTCCATCCCGCCTACGGTTGGGCCGCTTGATGCGAGAATAAGCATTATTTTCATAGCGATACATCATATAAAAAATATAAATTATGAGGCTGGTATTTAAACTCTTAGATATTTAAAAAAGAGTAGCCATTGTGAATGAGGCTGATTTTAACATAGCAATCAATTAAACTAAGTTTCTTTTTAGTGACGATTTTCTAATGGATGCATTCAAAGCCAAACTTGTTATTTTGACCCTAAAGCTACTCGCGTGTTTAAGCTTGAAAAATGCTCAACGTTTTGGGGCTTTTGTTGGGCGTATTTTATGGTGGGGAGATTCCCGATCTACTCACGTCACCATAGAGAATATTCAACTGTGTTATCCAAACTTATCTCATGAAGAGCAGCAGGCTTTAATCAAAAAAAGCTTAATGGAGACGGGAAAGCTATTTTCTGAATTTGGTATCGTCTGGGAATGGCCAACTGAGAAAACGCTGGGCTTAATTAAATCTGTTGAAGGCAAAGAGCACCTGGATGCCATTTTTGAAAAAGGGAAAGGGGCCATTGTGCTTGCACCACATCATGGTAATTGGGAGGTGGTCGGTTTATATCTTTCAACGCTTCGTCCAATGGCTGCACTGTATAAACCGCCTAAAATTAAAGCGCTGGAAGACTACATGTCTTCCGTCAGGGGCCGCCATGGTTCGGAGTTAGTGCCTACTAATAAGCGTGGTGTTATCAGGCTTTTTTCCATTCTCTCTAAGCAGGGTATGGTTGGCATATTGCCCGACCAAGTTCCCGGCGGTACGGGAGGCATGTTTGCGCCTTTTATGGGTGTCGAAGCAAATACGGTGAAATTAGTATCGCGTTTGATTGATCGGACTGAATGTGAAGTGGTCAGCCTGTGCGCGCTTAGGCGCCCCAATGGTGAAGGCTTTGATCTGGTGTTCAAACCCGCTGACCCAGACATTTATAGTAAAGATCTAGCCACATCGATAGCCGCTCTAAATCGATCAGTCGAAGCGGCTATCGAAAGTCATCCAGAGCAATATCAGTGGGGATACAGGCGTTTTAAGGGGGCTGAGCATAACGGAAAAAAGGTATATAAATCTTAATGAAAACCGTCAATATTGTTTGTTTGAAGTGGGGAGATGTTTACACACCCGATTACGTCAATAAGCTCTACTCTATGATAAAACGAAATATTACCCTGCCGTTTCGTTTTATTTGTCTGACAGAAAATAGCCAAGGGATTCGTAGCGAGGTAGAACGTTGGCCCCTCCCTGAATTTGAAGAGCCACCTTGGGAGTATGCTAGATTCTGCCAAGCGTGGCGTAAATTGGCGCTTTTTAAAAATGGTTTGGCCAATATTAATGGGAAAGTGCTGTTTCTTGATTTGGATGTTGTGATTATGAGCAATATTGATTGCTTTTTTTCCTTCTCAAATAAACTCTCAATTATTGAAAATTGGTACCAGCCAGGGCAGTTAGTGGGTCAAGCCTCGGTTATTTGTTTTGAGTCTGGTCAGGATACTGACTTGTTGAGTCACTATCTTGACGAGCCAGTTAAGGTGTTGAAAGAGTACCGGACAGAGCAAGCTTATATTACAGGCTACTTGGGAAACGACCGGTTTGATTATTTTCCCGAAGATTGGTGTATTAGTTTTAAAAAACATTGTATGCCAAGTGGGGTGGCGCGTTTCTTTTCAGCAAAAGTCAAAGAGCCGAAAGCGGCCAAAATTGTGGTTTTTCATGGCAGGCCTAATCCACCCGATGCAATTAAGGGGCAGTGGGGGAAAACACTGCCTTGGTATAAACGTTGGTATAAACGAGTTCAGGCTTCGCCATGGGTAGCGGAACATTGGCGTTAATGTTTAATTTTGAGTAGAGATTAACGCTGATAACCGTGCATTAACGCAGCCCAGTCTGACTCCGACCATTTAATATCAAAGCGCACCCTTTCTTTTTCAAAGCTGCGTTTTAGTCTCTTGAGTGTTGCCTGTTGCCATTTTTTTTGTGGTGGTAATATACGGGCGCGATCAAAATCAATAAGCCAGAATTTCCCCGTTTTATCTTGAAGAATATTCTGAATATTCAAATCAGCATGAAAAACACCTTGTCGATGAAAGGTGGCAATCATTTTTCCAAGCTCTTGGTAAAATTCAAGGGCTTGGGCTTGGCGTAAAACCTGAATCAAATCTTGGGCATCGGGTATTTTGTGGGTAAGTAAATCAGCTTGATAGAATAGACCCTGCTGAGTGATTTGAGCCGCAGCGGGTGTTGGTACCGGAAGTTGTTTCTTCAAAAGAATGTGTAATATATTGAATTCTGCAATCGAGCGGGTCTTGGGGTAGCCATTGAACAGGTAGCGGTCATGGTTCAGGTGGCGCATCATGCCGCCACGTAAGTAATGCCTTAATACTAATTGAGTTTCTCCATGCTGAACAAACCAGGTTGTGCCTCTGCCGCTTTCTTGTCCAATGATCGCGTTGTTTGTTTGCCAGTATTGGGCGGTAAAATACCTTTCTGACATGTCGCCAAAATAGCGCTGATCAAATTGCCAAAAGAAGGGAGATTGCTGTTTTGTGAGGATTTGCGTCATAGTTGACCTGTGTTTTTTGACATGACTTCTCGATAAAGCGCTATCGTATCATTACACATCTTATTCAGTGAAAAATTCTGTTCAATAAATATACGGGAAGCGTCCTCTATTTTGGCGCGCTCTTGCAGATTCTTTTTATCACAATAAAAAAGTGCTTTTTTTATTGCACTGCTCATGGATTCACTGTCTTTAACCTTGCACATAAATTGTTGCTGCAAGGGAGAGATCGTTTCCAAGCTGCCACCATGCTTGGTCGCAATTACAAGACAGCCCATTGCTTGTGCTTCACACGCTGTTCGACCAAATGATTCAGGTTTGATCGAGGCAGAAATAACAATATCCGCCAGTTGATACATGGCCGGCATATCATAGTAATTACCCGTAAATTGCACACGATTTGAAAGTTTGTGTTTAATAATAAAGGCTTGTAGTTCCTGCTGGTAATGGTCTTTACCTGGCTCATCTCCCACGATCAAACAATGTACAGAAGTATGTTCTGTCAGCCGGGCTATTGCTTCCAGAAATGTTGGGTGGCCTTTTAAACGAGTCAGTCGTCCTGGGAGAATAATAATCTTGTCGTGTTCAGCAATATGCCATTTTTGCCTAAGCGACAGGGCCTTATCTTTATTTGATTGGCTTTGGGTAAATGTTGTTAGGTCTATCCCCCTATGTATAAGTTTTATATTGGTATGGTGTTGGGGGTAGACCGTATTGATATGCGATGCAATAAACTGGGAAACGGCAATGCAGGCATCACCTTTCAGCATGACGCCATTATAAATCCGCTTTAAGCTGTTTTGGTGACCATACTGGCCATGAAATGTGGTAATAAATGGAACTTTGGCTTTTTTACTCGCCCAATAACAGCTCCAGGCAGGTGCGCGAGAGCGAGCATGAATAAGATCGAATTGATGTGATTGGATGAGTTGCTTAAGTATCTGGCTATTCCGCCATATTTTAAACGGATTTTTGCTATGAACGCTTAGCGTTATATGTCTGGCGCCTATGTCTTCTAGCTGTTTCACCAAAGGGCCACCGGAAGAAATAACCCAAGCTTCATGGCCTTGTTCGATTAAATACTTACAAAGGTCTAAAGTACCACGCTCAACCCCGCCAGAGACTAAACTGGGTAAAACTTGGAGTACTCTGAGTTTTTTATCTGAATTAAGTGAATTTGTCATGACGGTTATCTTTAGTTTTTTTGGACGTGATGGCTGGATTGGATTCGGTCAAGCAGCCATAGAGCAGAGCGATCAGCTTCCCAGGCTAACTCATGATGTTGAGCTGTTTTAATAGACCTGTCTTTAATAGATCTATCGTTAAAGGAAATAACATAGCCTTCATCAGCCAAGCTATTTACTTGCCGCACAATCCGTTTGTTATTTTTAGGAACGCAGTGAATTAACCCCACTTGTGAGTCTGCGCTTAGCGCTTCAAATATCATTGACATACTATCTGGGGTGATCCAGGTGAATTTTGTTTTTAGAAGGATTTCCTGAATAGACCCCATACTGCCTTGTTTGTAATCATGAATGCTCAGATTAGGTAAATTCAGTGTGTTTAATGCGGTGTTCATTGCTTGAGGTGTTCTTGGGGAATTGCTCAACAGCCATTGCTTATCCGGGCTTTCTAAGCAGAGCTCTTGTATCTGTTGGATAATATGATCGACATCAAGGTGATAATGTTTTGACAAACCACCGATCAATATTAGATGTATTGTCCTCGTTTGAGATGAACTGTTGGACTGAGGTTTATCTATTTTATTAATTGGCCCAAAGGTATTCAGGATTTTTTTGCTATTGCCTGGCGCATCATGCTGCGGGCAAATGATGGCATCAAACAAACAGATCGGTAAGCTGGGTTTCATAATAAGTGAGGTAAATGTCTTAAATTTAAAACCGGCAATCAGTACGCTTAGGTGGGTGCGATGGCCAGCACCTAGGATTAAATCTGGCTTGGCTCGGTTTTTCAAAAAAGAGGCCAAGAAGAACAGATGCTTAACACTGAGTTTATGCTGAGTGATATCAAACCAATGAATCTCGCAATTCGCATGAAAGGCTAAACGCTTCACCAGACCTTCTAACTGGCTAAGATGGCCGGGTCTTGCGTCATGGAAAACCCAGATATTGAGCGTTTTTAGTTTAGACGTATGTTCACTTAAGTGGTTTGGACTAAGCATCTTGGATTATACTGCGCCTTTCTTTTTGAAGTTGCTGCTTATGTTTCGTTTAGTTTACACAATTCTCTTTACTCTCTGCATGCCTTTTGTTTTTTTGAAGTTGCTTTGGCGTGGTTATAAAGCGCCCGAATACCGAGCGCGCAAGTTAGAACGCTTTGGTTTTTTTAAAGCGCCGAACCTTAAAAACAGTATTTGGGTGCATGCTGTTTCTGTTGGTGAAGTGTTGGCGGCAGAGCCTATTATTCGTGAGATTCAGAAACGTTACCCTGACAAGGATATCGTTGTAACCAGTATGACACCGACTAGTTCGGCTTTAATTCGTAAGCTATTTGGGGGAACGGTTTTTCATGTCTATGCGCCTTATGACTTGCCTTGGCTTGTTGATGCTTTTTTAAGACGAGTTAAACCAGCATTCTTAATTATTATGGAGACCGAGTTATGGCCAAACACCATTCACCGGACACGGTTGCGAGGCTGCCCGGTTGTGTTAGCCAATGCAAGATTGTCCGAACGTTCTGCGCGGGGTTATCATCGACTTAAGCCCGCTGTTGGCTGGATGTTAAATGAATTGCGGCTGGTTCTTTGTCAGCATCAAAATGATGCCCGGCGTTTTGCATCATTAGGGATTGATGCCGATAAAATATCGGTGACCGGTAGTGTCAAATACGACTTAGATATAGCGGAGTCTCACTTAATTAAGGGTAGGGCGCATAAGCAAGCGCTGGGTGAACAGCAAAAAATTTGGATTGCCGCGAGTACGCATGAAGGTGAAGACGTGAGGCTACTGAAAATACATCGGGCATTACGTAAGGTCTTTCCAGACGTAGTCTTGGTATTGGTGCCAAGGCATCCTGAGCGCTTCGAAGGCGTTTATCACTTGGCCATGAGTCAGGAGTTCAAAACATATCGTCGATCTGAATGTGAGTTTATTCCTGCAGATTCCGAGGTCTTTGTGGTTGATGCGATGGGCGAATTGTTGGATTTTTATGCGGCCTCAACAATTGCATTTATAGGTGGGTCTCTGGTTGAAGTGGGTGGACATAATCCAATAGAACCTGGCGCTTTAGGTCTACCTATTATTATGGGGCCTTATGTGTTCAACTTTGAAGCGATCTGTCAGCAGTTAGCTTCCGTTGGCGGTTTGTATTTAGCTGAAGATGACGCATCCTTGCAAGCTTATTTAATCTTGTTAATGAGTGACCCTGAAAAGGCCAGAGCAATGGGAAAAGCGGCGCTTGGAGAAATAGAAGCAAGTAAAGGGGCGGTGATAAGAGTGGTTGATGCGTTGACGCCTTTGTTGGATCAAGCGCATCAAGACAAGGAACGTTAATTATTTATCGGGTTTGAATTTCTGGTTTCTAACCATGCATTAAGGCTCTCTATGTCGGCAATATTTAATGTGCCTGCCGCGCGTTTGATTCGGAAAGTGCTTTCAACAAAATCAAAACGTGCGTTAGCATAATCGCGTAAAGCTGTGAAATAGTTTCTCTCTGCATCAAGCACTTCAACAATATTTCGTGTACCTACCTTATAACCTTCGCGTATCGCTTCTAACGCGCTTTCTCGGGATACAATATTTTGTTTAAGTGATTCAATCGTTTGAATATTGGTTGTGAGATTAATGTATTCGGTTCGTGTATCGAGGCGTACTTGTCTTTGTTCTGACACTAATAAACGCTTTGCTTGCTCTACTTTAAAGCGTGTTTGTCGGATGCCAGCCTGAGTACCACCACCTGAATATAAGGGCACATTAAGGCTGAGAGTGATATCGCTTCGCTTATCTTTGTCATCAATTTCTATAAAGCGAGTAAAACCAGTAGATGTATAGTTGTTATACTTTGTCAGGCTATAGTTTGCCGATAGATCCAGGGTGGGCAGATGCAGTGCTCTCTTGGATTTAAGCTCTTGTTGTAAGGTTTTAAGTGTGAAATCTGCAACTTTAATGTCGAGATTGAATTGATAAGCTACCTCAACCCATTGATCGGCCGATTGGCTTTCATCCATAATGATCGGGAAGTCTTCTTTCAAAGTATCAAGGCCTGTGAAAGGCTCTCCCGTTATCCGCGACAAATTTTCTTTGGCAATGGTTAAGTTGCCTTCCGATCTAATTCGATTTGTTTTAGCGCTATCAAAGGATGCGTGCGCATCGTGTACTTCAGTAATGGCAATTAAACCAACATCAAATTGCTCCTTAGCTTGTTCGTACTGTCTTTTAAAGGCCGTTTCTTGGGAGCGGTCTGAACGGAGATTTTCTTGTTCTCTTAATACTGTAAAATAAGCGCTCGAGACATCTAGGATCAAGTTTTGTTCAGCGGCAAGATAAACAGCGTGCGCTTTAAGGGTATTTTGCTCTGAAGAGTTAAGCGCATACCAAGAAGGCATGTTTATAATCGGCTGGGTTAAAGATACTACGTAGGTTTTAGTCTGGTAGATGTTTTTGTCTTGGAATTGCCCATCATAATTAACGTGCGCTGCACTGACGGAGCCATTCAGTGTGGGTAGTAGGCTGGCAAGAGATAGATTTTCCCCTTCTTTTTCTGCTTCGTAAGCTAATTGAGCAGCGACAATGTCTGCATCGTAATATTCGGCAGCGCGATATAGACTGAACAAGTCAGCACCATAGGTGAGTGCAGGCATAAGTAATGCGCTGACTAAACTGGAAAGGATGATCTTGGATGTTTTTTTCATGTAACTCTCACCGCGTTATGTATCAAATGGTTTTTGCTCATTAAAAAGTAAAATGCCTGGGCGTATATTTGAAAATGGATAATGGGACAGCATTATGGACAAAAAGTATCCATAACTCTAGACTGAAAAGTCGTAATCTTAACGTGCCCCTAAAACGTCAGGTTTAGGGTAGAGGAAATTAATAGATATTTCCGGTCTAGATAAAGAGGAAACCAGCGCATTGAGTAAAGGCAGTATTGTACAACAATTCGGGTCTCGGGATTTCGTGTTAAGTCAGCGTGAATCCTGCTATGACGGCTTTTTCAAGCTAGATCGATACCACTTTAGACACAAGCGTTTTAATGGCGCTTGGAGTCGTGAAATTCAGCGAGAAATTTTTATCCGTGGCAATGCGACCTGCGTACTTCCCTATGACCCGGTGGAAGGCAGAGTTGTGCTATTGGAACAATTCAGAATAGGCGCGGTAAATGAGGATCAGTCACCCTGGTTGATAGAGTTAGTGGCAGGTATTAATGAAAAAGGCGAAGACCCCGAAGAAGTGGCACGAAGGGAATCAATAGAAGAGGCAGATTTGACATTAGGTGAAATGGAGAAGATTTGTGAATTTTTAGTATCACCTGGTGGCACTACTGAAAAGGTATTTTTGTTTTGTGCGCAGGTAAA
>CAXBDA010000098.1:0-9007 GCA_963974595.1 uncultured Oleiphilus sp.
ATGATGGATTGGACCGATCGCCATTATAGGTATTTTGCTCGTCTTATTTCTAAGCAAGCAATTCTGTATACTGAAATGGTCACGACGGGCGCTTTAATCTATGGCGATAAAGAGCGTCACCTACAATACAGTTTAGATGAACATCCTGTGGCGCTTCAATTAGGTGGTTCGAATCCAGAAGAATTAGCGACATGTTCTAAGCTTGCAGAGGCCTATGGTTATAAAGAAGTTAACTTGAATGTAGGGTGTCCGAGCGATCGCGTTCAAAATAATATGATCGGGGCTTGTTTGATGGGGCATGCTGAGCTAGTTAAGAACTGTTTAACCCGTATGACTGATGCGTGTAATTTACCCGTCACGATCAAACATAGAATTGGTATCGATGAGCTAGACAGTTATGAGTTTCTACGTGATTTCGTTGGTAAGGTGAGTGAGTCAGGCTGCAAGACCTTTATCATTCATGCCCGTAAAGCGCATTTGCAAGGCTTGAGCCCAAAGGAAAATCGTGAAATTCCGCCACTGAATTATGAATATGTTTATGCTCTGAAAAAAGACTTCCCTACCCTGGAAATTATTATCAATGGCGGAATTAAAACCATTGCTGAATCTATCAATCATTTGAAACATATTGATGGTGTAATGATGGGTCGTGAGGCTTACCAAAACCCTTGGGTATTGGCCGATGTCGATTCTATGATCTACGCTTCAGAAGGTAGTAAAATTTCTCGTCATGATGTGGTTCGAAATATGTTTCCTTATATAGAACAACAGCTATCTGGCGGTCAAAAATTAAGTTATATCACACGACACATTGTGGGTCTCTTTCATGGGCAACCGGGCGGTAAGCGTTTTAGGCGTTATTTAAGCGAAAATGCACACAAGCCTGATGCCAGCTTACAGACACTCGAAAGTGCGCTTGAATGCGTACTTGAACGCTAATTAATCAATAGAAAATTTAGTTGGAAATTATGAACAAGCTTGAACAGTTAAAATCAATGACAACCGTAGTAGCAGACACTGGTGACATAGAGGCCATTAAATTATGGCAACCACAAGATGCGACAACTAACCCATCTTTACTTTTGAAAGCAGCGAAGCTTGAGCAATATAAAACATTAGTCTCGCAATCTATCGCTTTTGGTCAAAGCAAAGAAAGTGATAAGACAAAAGCAATGGCAACCGCGTGTGACCATTTAGCGGTTTCTATCGGTTCTGAAATCCTAAAATATATTCCCGGCAGAGTTTCGACAGAAGTAGATGCACGTTTATCTTTTAATACCCAGGCAACGATCGAGAAAGCAAACAACATTATTTCGTTATATGAAAAAAACGGCATCAGTAAAGACCGTGTTCTCATTAAAATAGCCTCGACTTGGGAAGGTATCCAGGCAGCTAAATGGTTAGAAGAACAAGGCATTCAATGTAACTTAACCTTATTATTTTCGTTTACACAGGCAGTGGCTGCAGCCGAAGCGGGGGCATTTTTAATTTCACCCTTCGTAGGTAGAATTTTGGATTGGTATAAGAAAAGTACAGGTAAAGAAAGCTACCCTGCAACAGAAGACCCTGGGGTTTTATCGGTTTCAAAAATCTATAATTATTACAAAGCGTGTGGACACAAAACGATTGTTATGGGCGCAAGCTTTAGAAATCTTGAGGAAATCGAACAGCTGGCAGGCTGCGATCGCTTAACGATAAGCCCGGATTTATTAGAGCAATTGGCCAATAATGACGCGAAGCTTGAAAGGAAGTTAAGTGAGTCAAACATCAACCCTCAAGAAAAATTAACCTTGACTGAAGCAGGGTTTCGCTGGCAATTAAATGAAGATGCGATGGCAACTGAAAAGCTATCGGAAGGCATTCGTAAATTTGCAGAAGACCAGATCGCCCTCGAAAAACTTTTAAGTGAGCAAACAGCTTGATCAAAAAATTACTCGCGTTAATAACACCAAAAGAAAATGTACCTAATCCTAATGGAGCACCGGAAGACTCTATTAGGCTAGCGGCTATATCACTCTTGATTCAAGTTGCCAAGGCTGATCATGCCCTTTCGGGGCAAGAAGAATCTAAATTGGTCGAACTCGTTAACTCACACTTTAACCAATCACAACAACTTGAGCATGACGAGCTAATTGCGTTGGCGATGACTAAATCAGACGCTTCAACCTCGCTTTACGAGTTCACGTCATTAATCAACGAACATTATGACATGTCACAAAAGTTTCAACTTATCACCTTAATGTGGAAAGTAGCATTTAGCGATAGCGTTATAGATACTTACGAAGAACATTTAATCAGGCGTGTGGCAGATTTAATCTATCTACCGCATATGAAGTTTATTGAAGCTAAGCATATCGCAGAACAAGATAGATAGACTGGTTAACTGAAGAGACACGCTCCATTTATGAAAATAATTGGCCACCGGGGCGCTAGAAATGAAGCGCCTGAAAATACCATCCAAGGTTTCATCCACGCTCAACAAAATGGCTGCCAGCATTTTGAGTTAGATATACAACTTTCTGCCGATAAAGAATTAATTGTCTACCACGATAAGTCTCTGCTAAGAACGAGCGGTGAAAACTTAAAATTAAACCAACAAAATTACGCCTTCCTATCACGAATAGATTCTCGACTTAACACGCCCGGTTGGCATTCTGCCTGCTATATAAGCCGCTTAGAAGACATCTACCTTGCGGTTCCAGATACTATAAGTTGGCAGTTTGAGGTTAAAACAGATAGACGGGACATATTAAGCATTATCATTGAGCATTTATCTGCCTTCATCGACACACATAAGCTATACGAAAGTTGCCATGTAACATCGACAAACAAATGGTTTTTAAAGACGCTAAAATTTAAAAACCCAAAGATAAATACAGGTTTTGTCTGTGAATATTTATATCAGCGTCCGATAAAATCATGCCTAGCTATTGGCGCAAATTTAATTGTTTTAAAACACACTTTGGCGTCTCACAAACTATCTAGCGTGGCCGAAGAGAAAGGGTTGGAAGTTTCCTGTTGGACAGTCAACTCGATTGAGTGTGTCGATACATTATTGGCTATGGGCATCAAAAGTATTATCACAGACGAACCGACAAAGATGCTTCAACACTATAATTTTGCATCATAATCAAATGCCTTCAATAAATTTGACCCAAACACCTGTGAAGGCATTTGGGTCAGATAAACGACTAACTATTCACCTAATAAACGCTTAGCTACTCACCCAATAAAATGCGTAACATTCTTCGTAAAGGTTCTGCAGCACCCCAAAGCAACTGATCTCCTACCGTGAAAGCCGATATATATTCTGGCCCCATGGTTAATTTACGTATTCGGCCAATAGGTACACTCAACGTACCCGTAACTTCAGTAGGCGTTAGTTCTTTGATTGAGCGTTCTCTATCGTTAGGAATAACCTTAACCCAATCATTTGCTGCAGCAAGTTTTGATTCTATCTCTGCTACAGAAATATCTTTTTTCAATTTGATCGTCAAAGCCTGACTATGGCAACGCATTGCCCCCACCCTGACACACAGACCATCTATCGCTATTGGGCTCTCCTGAATGCCTAGAATTTTATTTGTTTCAGCCCCCGCCTTCCATTCCTCACGACTTTGCCCTGAAGGTAACTGCGTATCTATCCAAGGAATTAAGCTACCAGCTAGGGGTACGCCAAATTGATCAACTGGAAATTCATCAGATCGCAAACGCGCGGAAATTGCCTGATCAATTTCTAAAATAGCACTAGCTGGGTCGGCTAAAGGGTCTTTCACTGTGTTGTAAATATCACCCATTTGAGAAATTAACTCACGCATATTTTTTGCACCAGAACCTGAAGCAGCCTGATATGTCATCGGTGAGACCCATTCGATGAGATCCTCTGAAAACAAACCTCCCAAAGCAATTAACATTAAGCTAACAGTGCAGTTTCCACCTACAAAATCTTTCGTACCACTCTCAAGTGCTTTATCAATGACATTACGGTTCACTGGATCAAGAACAATCACCGCGTCATCACTCATACGCAGCGAAGAAGCGGCATCGATCCAGTAACCATTCCATCCTGAATCACGTAATGGCTGATGTATTGCTTTAGTATAATCCCCCCCTTGGCAGGTAATAATGATATCCATTTTCGCTAATTCAGAAAGATCTTTGGCATCTTTGAGTGTCGAAGCACCTTGACCAAAATCGGGTGCTGATTGCCCGGTTTGAGACGTTGTAAAGAACACAGGTTCGACAAGTTTAAGATCTTGCTCCTCTTGCATTCTCTGCATCAGAACAGAACCCACCATACCTCGCCAACCGACTAAACCTAACTTTTTCATTGAACCCCCACTCTGTTGAAATGAATTTCTTGCGCTTAATAACTTATCTACCCAATTGAAGCTACGCTACATCAAGCTTGAATAGCATCAAACAGCCAAGGTGCCGTTTGTCGGCGCTTAGCTTCATACGATTCGATATCTGCTGCGCTTTCTAAAGTCACACCGATTTCATCTAAACCATTTAATAAACAATGCTTGCGAAAATTATCAACATCAAAAGAAAAGCTCTCTCCGGAAGGTGTAATCACTGTTTGTGCGCTTAAGTCTATAGTTATTTTATAACCTTCATCCTTAAAGGTTTCTTCAAACAGTCTATCTACTATTTCTTCTTCTAAAACAATAGGTAATAAGCCATTTTTGAAGCAATTATTGAAGAATATATCTGCAAAACTAGGCGCTATTACACAGCGAAAACCATAGTCATCCAACGCCCAGGGAGCATGCTCACGCGATGAGCCACAGCCAAAGTTCTGCCTTGCAAGCAATATACTAGCCCCCTGATATCGAGGCTGATTTAAAATAAATTCAGTATTTAAAGGTCGACCTTCACAACTCTGGTCAGCCTGACCCTCATCTAAATAACGCAATTCATCAAATAAGTTTTGGCCAAAACCGGTGCGCTTAATCGACTTAAGAAACTGCTTTGGAATAATCATATCAGTATCGACGTTTGCACGATCCAAAGGCGCAACCAAACCTGTAAGCTCTGTAAATTTTTTCATTTTAAACTCCTGTCCCTAAATTAAGAGGCTGATAATTCGACTTCACGCACATCGACAAAATGACCCGCAATTGCTGCCGCAGCAGCCATGGCTGGGCTAACTAAATGCGTTCGGCCGCCAAAACCTTGACGACCTTCAAAGTTACGATTTGATGTCGCTGCGCAATGCTCACCTTGTGCCAACTTATCGGCATTCATTGCCAAACACATAGAACAACCTGGTTCACGCCACTCTAGACCAGCATCGATAAAGACCTTATCCAAACCTTCTTTCTCTGCTTGTGCTTTGATCAAACCAGACCCTGGAACAACCAAGGCTTGCTTTACCGTAGCCGCTTTCTTTTTACCCTTAACCACCATAGCGGCAGCGCGTAAATCTTCTATTCGTGAGTTAGTGCATGAACCAATAAAAACGCTATCTATCTTAATATTACGGACAGGCATACCGGCTTTTAAGCCCATATATTGAAGTGCACGTTCGATACTTTCACGTTTAACTGGGTCTGATTCATCTTCTGGCTTAGGAATATTTTGGTCGATAGCGACCACCATTTCTGGTGATGTCCCCCAACTGACCTGCGGCTTGATAGAAGGTGCATCGATTTCAACAATTTTATCGAATATTGCTTCAGCATCACTTTGTAAATTAAGCCAATTTTCTACCGCTTTATCCCAAAGCTCACCTTTCGGTGCAAAGGTTCTGCCTTCAACATAATTAATCGTTGTCTGATCTACTGCGATCAAGCCCGCTCTAGCGCCTGCTTCAATGGCCATATTACATACCGTCATTCGGCCTTCCATAGATAGTTCTTGAATTGCCTGCCCACCAAATTCTATAGCGTAGCCTGTCCCACCTGCCGTACCAATTACGCCGATAATCGCTAATACAATATCTTTACCCGTAATACCTTCAGACACTTTGCCATTGACACGAACTAGCATGTTTTTCATTTTTTTAGCAATTAAAGTCTGAGTCGCTAATACATGCTCAACTTCTGAAGTACCAATACCGTGCGCCAATGCGCCAAATGCGCCGTGCGTAGATGTATGAGAATCACCACAAACGACGGTCATACCTGGCAAGGTTGCGCCCTGCTCCGGGCCAACAACATGCACTATACCTTGACGGGCATCTTGCATTTTAAATTCAAGAATGCCGTATTCATCACAATTATCATCTAAGGTTTGCACCTGAATACGTGACACGGGGTCAACAATACCTTCAACACCATCCGAACGATCAGTTGTGGGCACGTTATGGTCTGGCGTTGCTAAATTTGCATCGATACGCCAAGGTTTTCTTTTTGCTAATCGCAGCCCTTCAAATGCTTGAGGTGATGTCACTTCGTGCAACAATTGACGATCAATATAAATAATAGAAGAACCGTCTTCACGTTCTTTGACCAAGTGGTCATCCCACAATTTGTCATAAAGGGTTTTAGCTGCCATCGTATTTTCCTCAGATAAGCATTGCCTTTGAAGGCTTGAAATAACTTAAGAAACATCCTACTCTTGAGCAACCAATAAAACAAATTCATATTTTTTATATTGGCCATTCCAAATTGGAATAGCTAAAAATAAAGCCCAGGCAACTATAAACGTGAGCAACAAATGGATATCGACTCTTTACTTGCTTTTGTTACAACGATTAAAGAGCAATCGTTTTCAAAAGCAGCTATTAAGCTAAACCTCACCCAGCCTGCCATTTCGAAGCGAATCCAGAACCTTGAAAATCAATTATCAGTCAAATTATTCGAACGACTTCAACGAGAAATTATTTTAACGGAGGCTGGCGAAGCCCTGCTTCCTCATGCCCTGAATGTCTTACACGAAATAGATAACGCTAAGTTAGCAATCAAAAATATCCATTCAAGTATTGAGGGACAACTAAGAATAGTGGCGAGCCATCATATCGGCTTGCATCGACTTCCTCTTATCCTAAAAAACTTCAGTAAACGTTATCCTGATGTTGATTTGAAACTTAATTTTTTAGATTCAGAGAGCGCTGCGCCGTTACTGAAAGATAATCAGGCTGATATCGCATTTATTACAATACCTTCCGACATGAATAAAGATTATGTGAGTCATTTAGTCTGGGATGATCCTATGAGTTTTATCTGTGGTAAAGGTCACCCTTTAAGTGAGTTGGCGGTAATCAACCCTTCAGACTTGTCAAAACATAATGCAATTTTACCTTCCATTACCACCTTAACTTATCGCGTCGTTGACACTATTTTCAAGCAAAATAAAGTAAAACTGAAAGCAAGCATCCCTACCAATTATTTAGAAACAATGAAGATGATGGCCTCTGTAGATATGGGGTGGTCGGTATTACCAAACACAATGATTGATGAGGAGCTGCTGGTTCTGCCTTTGTCTGATAAATTCAGGCAAAGTGTAGAAGGCAATAAGACCAAACATCCGGTAAGCAGGAAGCTAGGAGCAATTTCCTACAGAAAGAAAAATTTAAGTAACGCAGCCAAAGCCTTTATTGAAGAAGCTGAGCTTATATGGGGGAACATGAATTAACTGTCGCGCCAGGCCGTTCTGAATGCATTCAATAAAGGCTCAAGAAGATATTGTGCCGGCGAAGATTTGCCAGTAACAATCATTACATCGGCAGGCATACCCGGGTGTATTTGATCCTGCGGCAACGATTGCATCACCGAAACCGGTATCTTGATCCTTGCAGTGTAGAAACTTTCCAGAGTCTGATCATCCTGAAAAACATCCGCCGACACAGATTCGACAATCCCGCTAAACTCTGGAAACTCATGCTGCTTATACGATGACATGCGAATCCGTGCAGGCAGGTTTACCACCACTTTATCGATATCAATAGGGCTGATTTTGACGCCGACAATCAATTCGTCTTCTTGGGGAACGATTTCTAAAATAGTATCTCCAGATTTTATGACAGCACCCAGTGTATAGACATTTAAGCCCACTACTTTACCCGAAACAGGGGCTTTAATGTCTATTCGACCTAACACATTGCTGGCAGACTCAATTCGTTTGGTTAAGTCTTTTAATTGATACTGAATATCAACCAGTTCATTTGCCGCTGTTTCTCTAAAAACATGAGCGAGTCTGTTTTTTTCTAACTCTAGTTCTTCCACTCTGGTGACTGAACCATTCACTTCAGATTCAATTTTGATCACTTCCCCTTGAAGCTCAGCATAGTCTCCTTTCACTTCAAGATAACGGAGTTTATTAACATACTTTTGTTCGAGTAGTTTACCCCATGATGCAATTTCATCTGCCATAAAACTAAGTTGTTCATTTTTCGATTTCAGCTCTAGACCCAAACCTGTTTTTTGCTCATTAATCTGCTTGATTTGACTATCGATAATTTGCTGTCTATTTAGCAAGGAGTTTCGGCTAATTTGAAATAAGGTTTTTGCCGAAACAACCTGATTCGCCAACCAAGTATTATTTTCAATATTAGCGAGAATATAGGGTGGAAAAACCAATTCTTCGACTAAATCTCGCTGGGCAAGTAAAAGCGATTCGCGTACTTGTAACTCCTGATATTGTGTATACAAAATCTGATGATCAGCACCCGCGAATGTTTCATCCAGTATCAACAGAACTTGATCTGCATTCACATAATCACCGTCTTTTACTAGAATATTTTTGACGATCCCACCTTCAAAATGTTGCACTTTTTTCTTTTCTGAACTCACTTTAATCACGCCTTGTGCAACTACCGCGCTATCCAAAGGTGTAAAAACACTCCATAACATAAAACCAAAAAAACCGAAGATAATGACAATAGCACCCCAGAGATTTGTCTTTGCCAGAGAGTTAGGTGCTTTTGGCGCATCAATACTATTCATGATTTTTTGATCTGTTTAATACTTGGATTAGATGAATTGACGGTAATAGACTTTTTGATTTTTACACTGGGATTTTTTACGATCTCTTGCAAACGTACCTTAGAGGTCTTGACTGG
>CAXBDA010000099.1:0-8997 GCA_963974595.1 uncultured Oleiphilus sp.
ACGCGGTGATCAATCTGGCTGTTTTATCCGTATCTAAGCAGGTTGGTCAAGTGACCATTTTGCGGACGTCGTGAGATAGAATCAGTGTTTTTGCGAGCATCAGCGCCTAGAAAACTTAAGCGTTCAACATCAGAAAATACTATCTCACTTGACGCTTCATTTAACATTATTTCACCACAGACCCAATGTCACAGTGATGTCATATTATTGTAACATTAGTGTCATATAGTCTCCTTATAGTTCGTATCCATCACAGCAAAGCCAAACTAGCCAAGCGTGATTTTATGACTCTAGGAGAAACACATGATTAAAAAAATCGCAGGTATTTTAGCCATTTCGACTCTTGGCAGCCTTACCACTGTTCAAGCTGATGTTGACCCGAACTTACCAAAATATGAAAAGGCAAGCGGTGTTTCTGGCAATCTGTCAAGCGTCGGTTCAGATACCTTAGCTAACTTAATGACCTTATGGGCAGAAGGCTTTAAGCGTAACTATCCGAATATCAATATTCAGATTCAAGCTGCGGGTTCTTCAACTGCGCCACCAGCACTCACTGAAGGCACCGCAAATATCGGCCCGATGAGCCGCAAAATGAAAGACAAAGAAATCGGCGCTTTCGAAAAACACTTCGGTTATAAGCCAACGGCCATTCCTGTTGCGATTGATGCATTAGCTGTTTTCGTACACAAAGATAACCCGATCAAAGGTATGACCATCGCTGAAGTCGATGCTGTTTTCTCATCAACGCGTAAATGTGGTTTTGATAAAGACGTAAATAACTGGGGTGACTTAGGTCTTTCTGGCAACTTGTCTAAGCAAACAATCCAGCTTTACGGACGTAACTCAGTATCAGGTACATACGGCTACTTTAAAAAAGTATCACTATGTAAAGGTGACTTTAAAAATAATGTAAATGAACAGCCGGGTTCTGCTTCTGTAGTACAGAGTGTGTCTGAGTCAATTAACAGTATTGGTTACTCGGGCATTGGTTATAAAACGGCTTCTGTCAGAGCATTACCTTTAACGAAGAAAGCAGGTTCTGATTTCATTGCACCAACACCTGCAAATGCGGTTATTGGCGCCTACCCTCTTTCTCGTTTTTTGTATGTTTATATCAATAAAGCACCTAATAAAGCGCTCGCGCCTTTAGAAGCTGAATTTGTAAAATCGATTCTTTCACAACAAGGCCAGGAAGTAGTTGTTAAAGATGGTTATGTGCCCGTACCAGCAAAGGTCGCCGAAAAGACTTTAGTTGAATTAGGCCTTAAGTAATCCCTAACTGACATAAGCTATGTCGGCATCTAGGGAAGGATAAACAATTCTCCTCAACCACCTGAGGGGAATTTTTAGTATTAAATAGTTCGATTTACAAGATGATAAAACTATCCAAAGCACGCTTATCTGGATGATATGAATATGAATAAAGCAGCTGTATCAAAAGCACCAACACTGGACTTTAATAGCCCGAGACTGGTGCGACATCGTAAGATCCGGAAGATGAAAGATAAGCTCGCCAGCATCTCCATTGGCATGGGTGGGAGTAGCGTCATACTGGCTATCTCGCTTATCTTCTTCTATCTGCTATATGAAATAATGCCCTTGTTTAAGTCGGCTGAAATGCAAGCTCTTGCCTCGTATTCAATTCCAGCAAAAGAAAGTGGCGAATCACTTTATTATGCCATCGAAGAACAAGCAGAAAAGGCATTTCGGGTCACAAAAAATGGCCAGGTCATTTTCTTTAACACCCAAGATGGCCGGCTTGATTCGACATACTCACTTCCTTTACCTGAAAATGTCGTGATTACCAGTTTTACCGCAGCATCACCCGCTAGCAGAACCTTACTGGCAGGCTTAAGCAATGGCCAAGTTGTTATTTTTAAGCATAGCTACCGCATTACTTACCCTAATGACAAGCGTGTCATCAGCCCATACCTTGAGTTTCCATTTGGGGAAAAGGCCATGGATATGGACTCTTCAGGCAGCCCAATCGTCTTTACCTCTCTCTCACTCACCGATGATGCGATTCTAATCGTCGGTGCAAATGATCAACATAAATTATTTTCAACACGCTTCTTAAAAGAAGAAAACTTTATGACGGGTGAGGTTAACCTAGAAGCTGAAGCTGTCGAAATGCCCAACCTTGATGGTCAACCCAACTATATTGTCGCTGAACCAGGTATGCGCTGGGTATTTGTTGCAACAAACAAAAACCAGATTAATGTATTTGACCTTGCGGATAATGAAGCCCATATACACAGCACAGTAAAGCTGAATGGGAATGAAAATATTATTGGCATGCAGCTTTTGCTTGGAGGTAGCTCGATTCTTGTTTCAAGCAGCTCTGGAGACGTTTCCCAGTGGTTTATGGTACGGGACAAGCAAAATGATTATTCATTACAACGCATCAGAGACTTTTCAATTCATGATGGCTCGAATAACAAGGCCAAGATCACTCATTTAGAAATTGAGCACAGACGAAAGGGCTTTTCAGTCAGTGACTCTGAAGGCAATGTGTCACTCTTTAACTCAACCTCTCATACCAAGGTATTAACACAAAAGATTGCTGATTCCCCTATCATACTTGGCGCTATGGCGCCTCGTGCTAATTACTCTCTTTTCGAAACCACCGATGGTCAACTTCACTTCTGGCATATTGATAATGAACATCCAGAAATCTCATTCTCTGCACTTTGGCAAGAAGTTTGGTATGAAGGTTATAGTGAACCAGACTATATTTGGCAGTCATCCGCAGCAAATAATGATTTTGAACCCAAGTACAGCTTATCGCCTCTTGCATTCGGTACACTCAAAGCCGCATTTTATGCCATGCTGGTTGCCACACCCTTGGCGATTTGTGGCGCACTGTATACCGCCTATTTCATGGCACCCGCATTAAGACGAAAAGTGAAACCTTCTATTGAATTAATGGAGGCATTGCCAACCGTTATTTTGGGTTTCTTGGCCGGTTTATTCTTTGCACCGTTTATGGAAGCGCACCTCCCCGGCATTTTTACCTGGCTGTTAATCACACCGCTTGCATTAGTGGCATTTGGCTTTATGTGGGTGAATTTACCTGAGCGAATTCGTCACGCCATTCCAGATGGCTGGGATCCGGTTCTGTTAATCCCCGTCATTATCCTCACAACATGGTTTAGCATGGAAATCAGCCCCGTGATGGAAGTCGCCTTCTTTGGTGGCGATATGCGTTCATGGTTAACAAACGATATGGGTATCGATTTCGACCAGCGTAATGCCTTAGTCGTAGGTGCCGCCATGGGCTTCGCCGTTATTCCAACCATTTTCTCAATTACCGAAGATGCCATTTTCAGCGTCCCTAAACATTTGAGTTACGGCTCACTTGCATTGGGTGCAACTCAATGGCAAACCATGATACGGGTTATTTTACCGACAGCGAGTCCTGGTATTTTTTCAGCTGTCATGATCGGTATGGGACGCGCAGTCGGTGAAACGATGATCGTCCTCATGGCAACAGGTAATACCCCCATCATGGACATTAATATATTCGAAGGTATGCGAACTCTTTCAGCCAATATCGCTGTTGAGATGCCCGAATCCGAAGTGGGCGGCACCCACTTTAGAATTCTATTCCTAGCCGCCTTTGTACTATTTATCTTTACCTTTGTCGTCAACACAGTGGCTGAATATGTTCGTCAGAGCCTACGCTCTAAATATAGCGTTATTTAAGGATCACATCATGAGAGTACCTTTTAAAAAATGGTTTAAAGATGGCGACCCATGGGTTTGGCTAAACGCAGGCGCTGTAGCGATAAGTTTGCTGATGGTTTTCAGCCTGTTGTTTCTTATTGCATCGCGAGGCCTTGTGCATTTCTGGGCTCACGATGTACTTGAAGCTGAATTAATCGTCGAAGGCACAAAAAATAAAGTTGTCATGGGCGAGATGGTCGATACCGAAAGTGTTCCGGCAATCCAATTAAAAGAAGCAGGCTACCCGGTTCCAGATAATGTCGAATTTATGGACAGACACCTCTTAAAAATGGGCAACAGAGATGTCCATGGTAGTGATTTTAGATGGCTGCTGGATAGCATATTGGTTAACCGACATTACCCAGAAAATGTTATTACCCTAGAAAGAAGAGAATGGGGCAACTTCTATGGTTACCTTGTTAATGTTAAAGAAAATAGCCAGATTGTAGAGTCTGGTGATGCTGCATGGGACGCTTTTAGCCAAAGAATAGACCGTTCGCTAGAGATTCATGAGGCGATTCATGAAATAGAGAAAACTGAAATTGGTCATATTAATAGTCAAATGGAACGGCTCCGTCTTAAACAACGATCTTATGAATTAAATGACGCACTCAGCCCAGAAATACTAGCAGACTTAAATGCTCAGCGCTCAGTACTGGATGGCGAGTATGCAGACCTTCAACAACGACTCATTGATTTATACACCGAAATTAATCGAGATGCTGCCACTATGCGCACGGCCGATGGGCATGTTATTGAAGTCAAGTTATCGCAGATTGTCAGAGCGTTTCAGCCCAATAAAATGACCATTGGCGAGAAAATGAGCTTCTATGTTGAAAAGTTAATCGAGTTTGTTACAGAAGATCCGCGTGAGGCAAATACCGAAGGTGGTATCTTCCCAGCGATTTTCGGTACCGTATTAATGGTCATCGTGATGTCGATTATGGTGACACCATTGGGTGTGATTGCCGCAGTATACTTACGAGAATACGCTCATCAAGGTGCCTTTACTCGAATACTGCGTATAGCCGTTAATAACTTGGCTGGCGTTCCTTCAATTGTATATGGCGTATTTGGCTTAGGGTTTTTCATCTACTTTGTCGGTTCTGGTATCGATCAGGCATTCTTTCCAGAAGCCCTTCCTGCCCCAACCTTTGGTACAGGAGGTATGTTATGGGCATCTATTACACTGGCTATTTTGACACTACCAGTGGTCATTGTGGCGACAGAAGAAGGGCTTTCTCGCATACCACGCTCTATTCGTGAAGGTAGTCTGGCCTTAGGCGCCACAAAAGCGGAAACCCTATGGCGCGTTGTTCTGCCAATGGCAAGCCCAGCGATGATGACCGGCGTTATCTTAGCCATTGCACGTGCAGCAGGTGAAGTAGCGCCCTTAATGTTAGTTGGTGTCGTTAAGTTAGCGCCCTCTTTACCTTTAGATGGAAACTACCCATACCTTCACCTTGACCAAAAATTTATGCACTTAGGCTTTCATATTTACGATGTTGGCTTCCAAAGCCCTAACGTTGAAGCCGCACGGCCTTTGGTTTATGCCACCTCGTTCTTACTAGTCGTGGTCATTGCCCTGCTGAACTTAAGCGCTGTTGCCATTCGTAACAGGCTACGAGAACGTTATAAAGCGCTAGAAGTTTAAACTAGCATTAAATAGACATTAAACGTTTTGAAATTTATCTGGCTAAAGTAGCCACACAACTAAAGAGATATGGTGATGCAAAACGAAAAACTAGATTCGACCAGCACAAATGAAGTGGCAACCAAGCCAAAAGGTCATGCTATCGATATTAGCTCGATGAGAAGACCATCCACTGGTTTAAGCTTAAAAGATGAAAAGATCGCCATAGAAGTTGAAGATTTGCGCCTATCTTATGGCGAAAAAGAAGCGCTTCACGGTATTAATATGCACATACCAGAAAACAGAGTCACGGCATTCATCGGCCCTTCAGGTTGCGGTAAATCTACTCTTTTACGTTGTTTTAACCGTATGAACGACTTAGTGGATGGCTGTTCTATTACAGGAAAAATTCTTCATGAAGGCTTAGATATTTACCAGCGTAATGTTGAAGTAGCCGAATTAAGAAGACGCGTCGGCATGGTGTTTCAAAAACCAAACCCTTTCCCTAAAAGTATTTATGAAAATGTCGCTTATGGCTTACGTATTCAGGGTATTAATAATAAACGAATCCTGGACGAGACAGTCGAGTGGTCATTGCGTTCAGCCGCTATTTGGGACGAAGTAAAAGACCGATTAAACGATAGTGCTTTAGGCTTATCGGGTGGTCAGCAGCAGCGTTTAGTGATTGCCCGTACCGTGGCGGTTAAACCTGAAGTCTTGTTGTTGGATGAACCGGCATCGGCGCTAGACCCCTTATCGACCTTAAAAATTGAAGAACTGATTCATCAGCTAAAAGATGATTACACAATCATTATTGTAACCCACAACATGCAACAAGCAGCGCGCGTATCCGACTATACAGCCTTTATGTATATGGGTGATCTCATTGAATTTGGTAATACAGACACTTTATTTACCAATCCCAAACACAAACAAACAGAAGACTATATTACGGGGCGTTATGGTTAAGCTCCAGGTAAAAAAACAATTTCAACTGCATCACTAATCTCAACAGATTGAGGCCATTATGGACAACATGAAAGAAAGCCACAGCAAACATATTTCACAACAATTTAATCAAGACTTAGCTGACGTGCGTAATCAGCTTTTAAATATGGGTGGCGTCGTAGAGAAGCAGGTCGCTGATGCGGTTGAAGCACTTATTTCAGACAATACTGAGCTCGCTGAAATCGTTCGCGATAAAGATCAAGAAGTTGATTTGATGGAACAAATGATTGATGAAGATTCCACTCAACTGATTGCTCGTAGACAACCGGCCGCCAGCGATTTACGCCTGGTTATTTCGATTATTAAAATGGTCGCGGATCTCGAACGAATTGGTGATGAAGCTTCGAAAATAGCCAAACTGGCTATTCGTCTATCTGAAGAAGGCAAAGCGCCTCGTGGTTATGTTGAAATACGCCATATTTCTGAGCATGTTGGCAAAATGGTGAATACCGCGTTAGATGCGTTTGCACGTTTTGATGTTGAGCTTGCACTACACATTATTAGAGAAGACCATGCCGTAGATACAGAATACAAATCGGCCATGCGCTCACTCATGACGTTTATGATGGAAGACCCGCGCAGCATTTCACAAATTCACAACGTTATGTGGGTGCTAAGAGCATTAGAACGTATTGGAGATCACGCCTGTAATTTAGCTGAGCATGTCATTTATATTGTCAAAGGAAAAGATATAAGACATATGCCGATCAAAGATGCGCAGAACATTGTCGATAATAGTTAAACCTTGGCTTAGTGCCTGAGCACAATAGATACTATTATATCTAAAAGCCTAATAAATAGACTATAATAGACACTATTATATCTATTTTGGTTTAGACTATGTCTCAATTTTTGTTACTTGATGATACCGATGTGCAGCAGGCTTTTGCTGCGCATCTACGCCAATTGCGCGAACAGACAAAACTTTCGCGGGAAGCGCTTGCACAGCGCAGTAGTGTCCCGGCATCGACCATCAAAAAGTTTGAATTAACAGGACAAATCTCATTTCGACAATTATTACTCCTTTGGCAATCTTTAGATGATCTCAAACGTTTATATGAACTGACACAAGCCCCCAAACGAGACTCAAACCTGCCCACCTCGATTGAAGAGGTATTAAAAGATGGCTTTTAAACCCATTCAAAAACTGAGTGTTACCCGAACTTTATCCACAGGTGAAGCGGTGTCACTTGGGGTCTTAGCGCAAAACCATCAAGGTGTGTTCTTCCAATACGCTGCCGACTACCTCAAGCAATTTGGCAATCTATCGCCCTTTACACTGCTAGCCACAACAGCTTTGCAAGCCGCCCCCAAAGAACCCCATTCAGGCTTACATGGCGTATTTACTGATAGCCTGCCCGATGGCTGGGGCTTGTTATTGCAAGACCGTATTTTTCGTCAGAATGGCATTTTACCGGCACACGTCACCACAATGGATCGACTTGCGTTTGTGGGCAATAGAGGCATGGGAGCGCTAAGCTTTTCCCCCGAATCGGATTATCAGCCAACAAACCTTGATGATATTGATTTGGCGACTCTCGGCTTACAAGCACAAGCTCTGTTTGATGGACAAACCGAAGATATACTTTCTGCATTAGTCGCTGCGGGTAGCTCAGGCGGTGCGCGCCCTAAAGCTCAGCTGTTTTTCGCGCCCGACAAGCCTCAGCAATGTCGAACCCAGGCAAAATCTGGCGATGAAGCTTGGCTGGTAAAGTTTACCTCTCAAAATTTGGCGCTTGGTCATGAAGAAGGCCTGTGTGAGGCAGCCTATTTACACTTAGCGCAAATGGCTAACTTACAGCCTCCCACATGGCAATTATTAGATGCCCCCGCCAAAAGTGGCGCTCGTGCCTGGCTAGCGGTAAAACGTTTTGATTGGGTCAATAACGCCAAAAAAGAAACCAATAAACCTGGTCGATTACATATGCACAGCGCCTGTGGTTTGTTAGATGCCGACTTCCGTACCCCTAGCTTGGATTATCAAGACCTGATCAAAGCCAGCCGACAACTATGTAAGTCCCCCACTGCCGGACAGCTTCAATTTCGCCGCGCGATATTCAACTTATTTGCCTGCAATCAAGATGATCACAGCAAAAACTGGGCTTTCTTACAGGATGATAAGGGCCAATGGCAACCTGCTCCATTTTACGACGCCACTTTCAGTCCACACCCGTTCAATGAGCACAGCACAGCATTTGTAGGTCATGGCAAACAACCGCCCCTGAAAGCCATTCAGGCACTGGCAGGCAATGCAGGCTTTGCTAATTGGACACTCGCACAGCAGCATATTCAAGGAATCGTAGATGTGATCTCAAACTTTGCTGATGTTGCCAAAAATTATGGCGTACAAAAAAGTACCGTAAAAGCAATTGTGAAAACTTTAGATAGTTGTCGTGATGCTAATAAGGGTTTGTTGTGAATTAATACCCAATGCAACCACAATATAGTATTAGTCGAATAGCCATTACCGTGAAAGGAAACTTATGCATCAAATTGGAATTTACGAGCAGCTAATCACACAACTGCTCGAAAAACGGCTTAATCGTGATCGATTTTATGTTGGTAAGCGCACCTTAAGTAGCACCGAGGCATCCGTTTGGTTATCACGCTTCCTAAGCAAAATTCTAGAA
>CAXBDA010000100.1:0-8988 GCA_963974595.1 uncultured Oleiphilus sp.
TTAATGGAGCAGAAATTTGGAAGAGTGATGCATTTAAGTATCGTCGCCTTACATCACCGTTTATTTATGATCAAACTATCGTATTTTCAGACTTAGAAGGTTATTTACATTTTTTAGATATTAAAAACGGCAGGCATCTCGCCAAGAAACGCCCAGATAGTGGGGGTGTGATGGGGCCGTTTCAAGTTGTCAATAATGAGCTTTTAGTATTAACCCGCTCAGGCTATCTTGTCGCTTACAAAATGCATAGTGCCCGCAAACACATAGAGTAAAGTATTAATAAAAAATTATTAATATAATGCTCGTATTTTTTGAAACCCATATTTCCTTATTTTTATGAAAAGGTTTGCTACATGATTCCTGTCATCGCACTAGTTGGTCGCCCAAATGTAGGTAAATCAACTTTATTTAATCGTTTAACAAAGTCGCGAGATGCAATCGTAGCTGACTATTCTGGTCTTACGCGTGATCGGAAATATGGTGAAGGTCAACTTGATGATAAAAAGTTTATTGTTGTTGATACCGGCGGAATAAGTGGTGATGAGGTTGGTATTGATGCTGTCATGGCTGAGCAATCTCTTTTAGCGATTGATGAAGCGGATGTTGTGTTTTTTGTTGTTGATGCTCGTGATGGCTTAACGCCTGTTGATGAGGAAATCGCAAAATATATTCGTCAAACAAGTAAGCCAGTAACGCTTGTCATCAATAAAATAGATGGTCTTAATGAAGATCTTGTTGCCAATGATTTTTATACGTTAGGTATGTCAGCGATGAAGCTGACGGCTGCTTCTCATAATCGAGGTGTACTTTCTCTAATAGAGGACGCACTGGCGGAGATTCCAGATCATGATGACAGTCTTTTAGACAGTCATGGCTGCAAAATAGGTATTATTGGGCGGCCGAATGTAGGCAAATCAACACTTGTTAACCGCTTGCTAGGTGAGGATAGAGTTGTTGTTTATGATCAGCCAGGCACCACTCGCGATAGCATATATATTCCCTATGAACGACATGAAAAGCCATATACATTAATTGATACAGCCGGTGTCCGTAGAAGAAAAAATATTAGAGAATCCGTAGAGAAGTTTTCAATTGTTAAAACCTTACAGGCAATTGAAGATTCTAATGTTGTTGTTGTTGTAATCGATGCCAGAGAAGGTGTGGTTGATCAAGACCTTCACCTGATTGGCTTTGCAATGGACGCGGGTAGGGCGTTAGTTTTGGCAGTCAATAAATGGGATGGTATGACCCAAGACGATAAAAAAGCGGTTAGGCGCGAGTTAGATCGTCGCTTAATATTTTTAGACTATGCTCAAATGCACTTTATCTCTGCTAAACACGGAACAGGTGTCGGTGACTTGTATAAATCTATAGATCAAGCTTATGCCTCTGCTTTTGCTAAATGGCCAACAAAGCGTTTAACAGAATTATTGGTTGACGTTGTTTCTGATCATCAGCCACCCATGGTTAGAGGGAGAAGAGTTAAGCTTCGGTTTGCACATCAAGGTGGTTCAAATCCTCCTATTATTGTTGTTCACGGGACGAAAACGGATGACCTGCCTGATAGCTATAAACGCTATTTAGAAAACACTTTTCGTAAAATATTGAAAGTTAAAGGTACACCTATCCGGTTCGAGTTCAAATCTACAGAAAATCCTTACGCAACGCCTAGCCACAAACTTGCAGAAAAAGACAAGTTAAAACAAACAAGAGTAGCTAAGTCGAAAGAGTTCGCCAGCCGCAGAGCTAAAAGCAACCCTCGAAATAAAAAAAGACAGAAATAAAAATGATCGAAAAGGACGTAAAAGAGCCAGCTGCACATTGTCCTCTTTGTGGGAGTGAAAACTTATGCGAGCAAATAAAGGTCCAGAAAAAGACTCAAGATGAGATAGATAAAGGCTTGAGCTGTTGGTGTATGAAGGTCAATTTAAGCAATGACGCAAGAAGTAGCCTAAAAAATAGCACCAACGGTAATGAGTGCTTATGCCAGGCGTGTATTTTGAAGTTTGCCTCACCAATAGAATGCCAATAAAAAACTTTAAAGCACATTCATTCTAAAATGTGTTCAACTTCTACATTATCAAGCCTTTAACTGCGTATAATTATCAATTCTTGGATCATATTTTTTGCCGCGCATACAAGGATAATTTTTTTCATGCTCGCAACACTTCAAAACAGATCGATGCTTTTTTTTCTTGTCATAGTGACTCTTACAGTCTTGAGTGCATGCAGCCGGGATAATCCATTAAGCATACCAGAACCATTTATTGAAGAAGGTACTTACTGTCTTGAAGGTAGCCCTTATACTCCAAAACTTTTAGAGTCGATTTCAGTTTCTGATTTGAGCACTGACCTACCTGTTGATTATCCAAATTCTTATATAAATAAGCCTTTAGAAGAAGACCTTAGAAACTCCTATTTAATTGACAAAATAACCATTCAGCCTGAAACAATTTCTGATATAGAACCGGCTTTAGAAGATGGAGCAGATTCGTCAGACGTTATAGTCATAAAAACCAAGCAAGTTGATTTAGAGCTGTTGCTGAATTTAGCAAATATTGAATCAAAAAATCGCAGTGATATCAATGGTGGAGTAGACCCATCCTCCCTGCAAGAGCTTATTGACGGTGGTGTGGATTTAAATTTAATCAATCAAGAAATTATAGATCTATTTGATTATGAACCTAAAATTAATTCCATGTCGATCACCATAATAAATGAGGAGATATCACAAGCCATAGATGATGAGACAGCTTTTTTAACTTCAAAGCTTCGTATAGCTGAAAATAATTTCATAACTAAAGTCAGTGCGAATGTTAAAGTACCTAGAACCTCCTTGGATTGTAAAAAACCTTTAACCCAAAAGGAACTTAATGGCGAGGATTTCGAAGCTGAAGACCTTTATAAAAGTATTGTGATTGAACAAGAGTTTCCACTTACTATTATTCGTAAAACTATTGGTGAATTGAATAACTCAGAACTCGAAAAATTTATTTCTCTCTCTGCGCGTGATAATTTCGGTAAAGTATTAGCTATCACCGATGATTTTTTAGTTGTAGGTTTGCCCGATGAAGATAGTCTGTCAAATGGCATTTATGATGTTGGTGACTTTAACGGAACTCCTGGGTTTGAATTGAATGAGAACTCACAAGATTCGGGTGCAGTTATTATCTTTAAGAAAGATGAAATGAATAACTGGCAATTTCATAGATTTATTAAATCAAGCAATACCGAAGCTGGTGACCGTTTTGGTAGTTCTGTTGCAATGTTCGAAAATTCATTAGTGGTATCTTCTCCTGGCGAAGATAGTATTAGCGCAGGTATTCATAAAACATCAGATAGCGACACTCAAGATCTAAAGATGAACAATTCGGCATTATCTTCAGGTGCAGTTTACATATACAAATATGATGAAGAGACGGACAACTGGAGTGAAACTCATTACATAAAACCAAATATTAATGTAGTTAGTGGTGGCAGTTATAATAAAGGTTTTGGAACAGTTGTGAGCATTCAAAAGAACAAATTGTTAATTTCAGCTCCTTTAGAAGACTCCAATAATGGAGATGAAAATGATTCAAGCCAGCCTGATTCAGGTGCAGTTTATAGTTATAGTTTTTCTGAAGACCAAAATAATTGGAATTTCCAAGAAACGATAAAAGCTATAAATCCAGGTGCTAATGATAAGTTTGGCTCTTCACTTGCTATGAATGAAAATTTGATAGCGATAGGTTCACCCTTTGAAGATAGTGATTTTCAGTCTATTTATAATGTTGCATCAGATCAAGAGTTTGAAAATATTGATGTTTTTGATGATAACACGCAAGAAGATTCTGGTGCCGTTTATGTTTATTCATACGCTATCAACAGCAATTTGATGCCATTAATAGGGCTTATTAAGCCAAGCAATAATGATCCATTTGACTATTTCGGCATAACAATAGCGCTTCATAATACAAACCTGTTAGTTGGTGCCACAGGTGAAGATAGTAGTGGGAAGGGACTAAATAGAGACATGGATAAAAATGATTTATCTAATTCAGGTGCAACCTATTTATTTACACTTAATAACAACACCAATGTATGGGTAGAAAGCGCTTACATCAAAGCAGATGATAGTCAAAAAGATGCCGCATTCGGGAAATATATAGCATTTAATGAAAGCAATATATTTATAAGCTCTCCATTATATAGCTCAGATAATAATTTTAGGGCTGGAAAGGTTTATTCATATAGATTGGAGGATACAGGCTTAGCTCAAGAGCTTCAGTTTCAAGCATTGGGTGTTGAGGATGATATGAGATTCGGGAGTTCGTTAGCACTGTTTAAAGAAAACTTAGCAATCGGAGCTAGTGGTTTGGTTGTCCAAGAATCGGGAAATGATGAAGTCTTTGCGGGCACAATATTTACTTATGAGTAAATTTACGCCTACTACCTGACCGCACCTTTTAGCAGCATCCTTAGCTGTAGTTTTGCTTTCGAGGCTAGTATGTCTCGATGTGCTTTTGAGGCATCTAACGCCAAGCCTCCCATATGGAAAACAATCGTTACCATTGCTTCAGCCAAGGCATTGACGGCCTCTTCATTTGGTGTGTTTTGATGTTTCGTGTATAACTCTCGTCGTTTTAAATAGTCTTCAAGCTCGGTTACAAAGTGTTGGATTTCTAAATTTATAGCGACTCTGAATTCTTCAGAATTACCTGTATGTTCTCTTAATAGTAACCTAAAGTGGTTTGTATTATTGACTAGATATTCCATAAATGTATCAACAGAAGTATCAATTGCAGTGCCTTTTTCTTTGATTCTAGATCTGGCTTTCCTTAAAAGCTGACGGAGAGCTAATCCAGCTTCTTCGACTAACGCTAAGCCTAAATCATTCATATCATCAAAATGGCGATAAAAAGACGTTGGCGCTATGCCAGCAGCGCGCGTTACTTCTCTAAGGCTGAGGTTTGAAAAAACTCTTTCAGGGCTTAGAATTTGTAAAGCCCCATCCAATAAAGCCCTTCTGGTTTTTTGTTTTTGCTCAGATCGAGTTGTCAAAATACTGCCTTAAAAAATATTTTAATAGAAAAGTGATTCATACATATTTTAAATTTGGATTATAACAGGCTTAAATAAAAAATTGTTATTTGTCTTTAGCATCTACGAGGTTCCATGAGACCAGAACAGTAGTGGATGGTATCAATATTTAGTTTTAGCTATCCATTAATTTTATAAATAATGATAGGTAGTAGGAAATATATGGATTACGTCTAAGTATTACATTTTTCTGAATAAGCTTGTTTGAAAATATGCTCAATATCTCTGGCGAATTGTTTTGCATTACACAAGTCTGAGTTCTGCATACGTATACGCATATCTTTCCTAAGTGATTTTAATCGATCAGGCTGATTTGCTAGGGCAATGGTATTTATTATAAAAGTTTCCTGATTGCTTGAAATAAGTTCAGTGAAGCCAGCATGCGTCATTATGCTAGCGCCTACTCGGGCAGAATGGCGATCACCAACAAATGTCATGGTGGGTACGCCCATCCACATAGCTTCGCAGGTCGTTGTCGTACCATTGTATGGAAAGGTGTCTAAGGCGATATCAATTTGATTATAAATTGATAAATGATCAGCCGTAGAGGGTAGCATAGCTAACAAGGTGATTCTGTCACTGCTTATGCCATAACCCTCAAAAAAGCCAAGGTAGCGTTGATGAACAGAGGCTTCGCTAAGTTGTTTGGATTTAATCACGATCTTTGAGTTAGGGGTGGCTAGTAAAATATCTGACCAAGCCTTAATTACATTTTCATTAACTTTTGCTAAATTATTGAAACTGCCAAAAGTGATAAATCCGTTGTCAAAGTAGGGTGGCTGCTTTTTATATGGGATATCGCTAAGCCCTTCATAACACAGAAACCCATGAGGTAAACGAAGTAATTTTTCGATATTGAATGGTTCTGACATTGGCGAAGGGTCGCTTATGTTATCAACTATCCGAATATCCATTTCTGGAATGCCTGTAGAATGAGGATAACCAAGCCAAGTCATTTGTATTGGAGCAGCTCTAGTGGCAAAGATCGCAAGCCTATTATTTGCTGTATGCCCAGACAAGTCTATTAATATGTCTATTTCATTTTTGATCAATAAAGCTCTTAAATCTTTATCACTTAAGGACATAATACTTTGAAAATAATCAGATATGGACTGAAACTTTTCTGTAACAGAATCGACCTTATTGCCATTATAAAAACAATAAATTTCAAATAGTTTTCGATCATGATTTTTTAAAAGTGGCAATAAGAAATATGCAACAGAGTGTGTTTTAAAATCGGCGGAAAGATAAGCAATACGGACTTTCTTGTCCTTCTTTTTAACAAGATTGAACTCAGCTTGCTTGTCAGGAAAGTATGCAGCGACGTTTTTATGTTTTTGAAATATTTCTGCTGGGCTTAGCTTGGTAAAATAATTATAGTTCAACAAAGTGTTTGATAAAATATTCAGTGTTTCTTTGTTTTGCTCAAAAGCTTCCAGAAAGTAATCATTTGCCCTTTCTATTTCACATAATCCTAGCTGCACATTACCCATATTGTTAAGCGTTCCTAAATGTTTAGGGTTCAAGAGTAGCGCTTTATTAAAATATTTTTCTGCCTCTTTAAACTTTGTAAGCTTCTGAAGAGCCGTCCCTAAGTTATAAATAGGTTCCACTTCTTTGGGTGCTATATTAACTGCTTTATGAAAGGTATCGACAGCTTGCTGAAATTTGCCAACATGAAGAAATAAGATACCTAAACCCATCAAATAGCGTATTTCGGTCGGACACAAAGAAACTGCTTTGCATATCAATATTTCACTTTTTTGATAAAGGTTTTGCTGGAAAACTAATAATCCTAGAAAAAAGTTTGAATCTGCATGATTCGGCTGTTCTGATAATATTTCTTGGTATAAAAATTGAGCCTTAGCAATATCATTTCTTTGGTAAAAGGCGTTAGCCAATTGGAATTTCTTTAATAATTCAAGGGGGAGTGTTTTTAGTTTTTGTTTTCTCTGGCTGAGTTTTTGCCCGCTCGGTTTAGATTTTTTTTTACTCATAATTGTTTACATTTTTAAGTGAGTGACGAATATTTGGTAACACAATTAAAATTGCAACTTAGATTGTGTTCGAATCTATTAAGCCGCAATAGTGACTAATTTAGGGGATGAAATTTTCACTGTTAGTAAGTAAGTCTACAGTGATAAAATACTTAGGCACAATTAAAATCTAACTAGATCACAGTCACATTAATAGCGGGCTTACCCGATATTGCTAATCCTGTATGATCTTTCTTTTAATACAATTGATCTAGCCCAAATCATATGAATATAGCGACCACCATAATTACATTGAATGATGGCACAGAAATATGTGCTCCAGATCAAGCTAACCTTATGTCCAATTTTGTTCTTCGAGAATTGGGAGACTGGTTCGAAGAAGAAATTCATTTTGTACGTAAGTTCATCAAACCCGGCATGCTTGCGCTAGACATAGGTGCTAACTACGGTTTGTATAGTACAGCGATTGCGAAGAATCTTGGTGAGAATGGGAAGCTTTGGTGCTTTGAGCCAACTCCTAATACAGCTAAAGCCTTGCGTTGCACTATTGAAAACAACAACTTTACAAAACAGGTCGAAGTTATAGAGGCAGGTCTTTCAGACCATATTGGAACCGCAACATTCTATCTGTCTGTTAACGCTGAATTAAATTCTTTAACATCTAAATCGAGTGATTCTAGTGAATCATTAACAATAAAATTACTAACCTTAGATCAGTGTAAAAAAGCACATAATTGGCAAGCTATAGACTTCATCAAGTTAGATGCTGAAGGTGAAGAAACCAAAATTTTAAAAAAAGCGACAGAAACTCTCAAAGAATGTTCACCACTTATCATGTTTGAACTCAAACATGGAGACAAAATTAATCACGCGTTAATAAACGATTTTAAGAGTTTAAGATACAACCCATATTACTTAATCCCAGGCTTGGATATTCTTGCACCTCTAGATCTTTCAGCTCCAGTTGATACCTATCTTTTAAATCTTTTCTGTTGTAAACCCGATACAGCTACAAAATTAGAAAAAGAGGGTTTTTTAATTACAACAACCGACGCTATTCATGGTGAAGAGTTAACACCGCCAGCTGATTTTTTTGCAACAATTCCTGCATTTAAAGGGTTAGGTATGCGAGAAAGCAAAGACAAAACCTATCAACAAGCACTAAATTCCTATATAAACTCGCGAGATGAAACATTAAGTAAAAAAGAAAGGTATGAGCACTTGCTCTTTGCTTTCGATATAACGCAAAAAGAACTCAAAAAAGGAGAGTCAAAGATAGAGCGTTTATCTACTTACGCACGTATATCTCTCGAAATAGGACAACGAAAGGTGGGCGTACAAATTTGTGACCATGTTATCCATAAATACTTGCAAAACCTAAGCTCCATTCAAATTAGTGAACCTTTCATTCCGGTTAACCAAAGGTTTGAGTTTACAGATCGAAAACAACTTGAAAGTTCATGGTTATTAGCCTCGTTTATAGATGAATATATTCGAAAGCATTCATTTTCCTGTTATTTTTCAAGCGCCAAAATAATCCCGTATTTTAATGCAATTAGAAAACTGGGCTTTATGCATCCTGATATAAAAAAACGAGAAGATACATTATTAAATATAATGAATAACAAGTAAAAAACTTATACTAATGTATAAATGTTAGGTACAGAACCTCATCAGCCACTGGGTAAGCTGTTATGGGCGGCAATAGAGTAGTCTTATTCGCGGAAGGTAGAGTGAAATTTATCCGGGTGTACAGAGGTGAGACAGTTTATCATTCCTGTATCTTTATTGTTTCCGATACGTGTCAGTATTGGACATAGTCTATTATAATAAGAAGATAACCGTACATACTAACCATCTATGAGAGCTTGTATATGGCCACTCCCAAGCCAATTCCTTTATTTCCTAT
>CAXBDA010000101.1:0-8684 GCA_963974595.1 uncultured Oleiphilus sp.
TACGCTCTTGGCTCTTGTGTCTGTCAGTTCATCGGCAGGTGAACATGATAAGGTGAGGGACTTAGTTAAATCCGGTAATATTTTACCCTTGGAAACTATACTCGAACGGCTGAAAGAGACATCTTCAGGTCGTATTATAGAGGTTGAGCTGGAACATAAAAATGGTCGACTAATTTACGAAATTGAACAGATTGATGAACACGGTGTCGTGAGAGAATATTATTTTGACGCGGCGAATGGTGAGCTAATCAAGGAAAAGGTTGAACACTGAATGCGTTTATTACTGGTAGAAGATGATGCCGATCTGCTGGCATCACTTCGTAAAGATCTGGAACGCGCAGGCTATGCAGTAGATACTGCCGATAATGGGGTCGATGCAGAATACTTGGGCAAGGAAGCCATTTATGATGCGGTTATTCTTGATCTTGGTTTGCCACAGCGTAACGGCCTTGAAGTGTTGACGAATTGGCGGGCATCTGGGCATTGCATGCCTGTCATTATTTTAACCGCACGCGATCACTGGCATGAACGTGTCGATGGTTTCAAAGCGGGTGCAGATGATTACCTGGGTAAACCTTTTCATCTTGAAGAATTATTAGCGCGTTTGAATGCCGTATTGCAGCGTTCGCATAATAACGCTCCATCGGAATATTTAGAAAAACACGGCCTGATTCTGGATAGTGCAAAGCAAAGCATTATGACTGAAGACCGTATCATTCATACCCTCACTGGCATAGAGTTTCGTTTAATGCGTTATTTTATGCTTCACCCTGAAAAGATTTTATCCAAAACCATGCTGACAGAGCACGTCTACGACTTTGATTCTGATAAAGACAGCAATGTGATAGAAGTGTACGTCAAACGGCTCCGACACATTATCGGCAAGACGCGGATTGAAACACGGCGCGGACAAGGTTATATATTCAAGGCAACGAACTAATGCGCTCTCTGCAAGGCAAACTCGGGACAGGACTTTTACTCAGTTTAGTCGCCACTTTTATGGTTATCTGGGTGTTTGTGAATATCAGCATTCGCTACTTAACGGAAGATTATATTTATAGCCGTATCGCGCACGATACTGAAACGCTGTTGGCCGCAGTGGTCAAAGATACGCCAAAATTTGAGATTGACCCCGCTAAAGTGGGGGCGGTTTATTTGCAGCCTTTTTCTGGCCACTATTTTGAAATTATTCAGGGGGAAGAGGTTATTCGTTCCCGTTCACTTTGGGATCAAACGTTAAATTACTCAAATGACCAAGCGGTGAAACAAGATACTCAAGAACTTCGTTTACATCAACAAGGCCCACAACAGCAGCCGCTATTAGTATTAGTTAGCCGTTTTATAAAACAGGGGCGGGCCATTACTATTATTGTGGCCGAAGATTTTACCCCTATTGAAGAAGCAATTACTGGTTTTCAGCTACGCTTTAGTGTCTGCGTCATGGTGATTTTAATTATTCTGGTATCACTACAAATATGGGTAATGCGGAGAGGTTTAAGGCCGCTTAAACAATTAGAAACCGATCTTAAAGCGCTGGAGCTGGGAGATATTCAAAACTTGAAAACTTCGGTTCCAAGTGAATTAAAACCCTTGGTAGGAGAAATAAATCATCTACATGAGGCACTTCAATTCAGGCTCATTCGGCATCGCAATGCGTTGTCAGATTTAGCTCACAGTTTGAAAAAACCATTAACCGTTATGCAGCAATTAGCTAAAGATCCAAGGCTGGGCACACTTCCAGAAATACAAGGCATCCTTCAAAGGCAAGCTGAAACCACTCAGGTATTGACTAAAAGAATTCTTAATCGAGCAAGATTGGCAGGCACCGTTCAAGCAGAGAGGCCCTTTGACTTCGAACAGGATTTTGCTGGTTTATTAGATACCTTACGAATGATGTATCGCGATAAAGCAATTACGATTACTGCGGATGTTTCGAATAACCTTCAATGCCGATTTGATCGGGAAGATATGTTGGAATTACTGGGGAACTTACTCGACAACGCCTGCAAATGGGCAAACAAACAAATACATATAAGCATTGATCAGGACTCTAAACTCATTATATTAATCGAAGATGATGGCCCCGGTGCACCAGAAAATAGTTTACAGGCGATTAGCCAGCGTGGCGTCAGGCTGGATGAAACGGTCGACGGCCATGGTTTAGGTTTGGCCATTGTGAGTGACATTGTTAGTCACTATAAGGGTGAAATATCGTCAGGGAAATCGGCCAAGCTAGGAGGGTTCCAAATAGAAATTAGCTTGCCGATTCAGGTAATCGTTAATTAGAAAGACCGAGTCATTCCTGATACAGATTTACTTTACTCTACTTTACTCTACTCTACTCTACTCTACTCTAAATACAAATTACTCAGGGGAGCGTATAGTTTCAATATTGCATCGTATTCTCCACTTTCTTTTAGCTTGGCCAAGCCTGTATTAAAATCGTCACGTACTTTTTCCGTTCTAAAGACAAAGCGATAATCGTTAGGTTCAAACATTTCATGAAATTGAATGGCTTGATCCAGTTTAGACTTTACACGTAAAAGGTTTGGGTCTGATTGAGCCTTATGCCAGTAATAACCAAAAATACTTTTATCCATAATAATGAAGTCAATATTACGGATCATCAGCAGATTAATTTGCAAGCTTTGCTTAGCCAGCTCAAGATACATCGTATTTTGCTTCGTCATCTGTTTAAATTCATCACCTAATAAAATAGATGCTTTTTGAAATGCAACCACAGATTTGTCAGTCAGAAAAGAAGGCGTGATATCGTCGGGGTAGCCTTTGTCTTCTAGGCTAATGGCAACGTTTTGGAAGGTCACTACAGGCTCCGAGAAGAAGCCTTTATTCAGTGCCGACTCTTTGGCATTAATGACGCCGTCTAATTTATCGGCTTCGAATAAAGAATAAGCCAGAGCGAAAGATAAATAATTAGGGACGACTTTATAACCAAAGGGATGTAGGGCTTGCTTCAAAATATCCAGTTCAATGCCCGAATTATTGTGAGTGATAACCCAAGGCGGAATAGCAAAACTAACGCCAATGTTCAGCACCTTATTCCGCTGTTCTGGTGAATTAGCTTTCTGATTAAGACGTTCATTCGCTAAAGAAGGATAAGCACTCAGCAATAGACAGCTAAGTAAGCCAATCTTATAAGTAAGTGTTTTTATGATCGGTGGCATGCAGATGGCTCAAAAAATAATACCCGCCATTCTGTACTTAATTGATCCTTGACTCAAGTCAGAAATCAACATGCTGAATAATTTTACGTTACTGATATTTCTCGTGTTTAGCTTTGCCACTCTAGCGAGCGTTTTTTCAAGGTGTCTTTTAATTCAGAAATTATGGGATAAAGACGCTTGATATAAGTATCAATATCATCGGTAATACCTGCTTTAGCATCCATTTCGATTTTGGCGCATAAATGGGCTAATTTAAGCCCGCTGATATTACTGGCGACGCCTTTTAATGTGTGAGCATTAAACGCGATCTGTTCCATATTCTGGTTTTTATGTGAAGTTATAATTTTTGTAAAAATATCGTCTACATCTAAGCAAAATACGTCGACAAGCTTTATGCCTAACGCCATGTTATTAGCGATTCTATGAAGCATTTCAGCTTCGTTCCAGATACTGATACTGTCGAAATCGTTGGTTGACGTTGATGAACTCTTGTCTTCTGCTGGATGATCGTCTGAATTAGCCTCTTCTTCATTAGGCATTGGTTCTTGAGACAGTGGCGCGAGTGTTTCAGCATCAGACTGCGTTTCTATTTTTAACCAGAGCTGTAAGGTTTTTTTTAATTCATCAATATCAATAGGTTTGCTCACATGATCATTCATGCCTGCCGCTAAGCATTTTTCACGATCACCTTTGAGCGCATTTGCTGTTAGAGCAATGATTGGAATATTGCCGTAACACTCCCCCGCTTTTTGTTGGCGTATCAGGCTTGACGCTTCGTAGCCATCCATTTCCGGCATTTGACAGTCCATTAATATTAAGTCGAAATAGGCGGGTTGGTCCTGCAAAATATTTATCGCTTCTATACCGTGGTTAGCTAAGGTGATTTCTGCACCTAATGACGCCAGAATATCCGTCGCGACAATCTGATTAATATGATTATCCTCAACTAATAAAATATGTTTTCCAGAAAAAAGATTTTTTGTATCTTTTGCGATATTAGAATGTATTTTTGAGCGTTGGGTGTCCTTAGAAATACATTCGATAAGCTGTGTCGCCGTTATGGGTTTTACTAAGTGTCGTAAGCTATGTTTGGGCTTGTCGCCAAATAATGCGTGGTTGATATAAGGGTTGAATTCCTGCGTGGATATCATGAGTGTCGATGGGCTCAATAATTCAAATGCCGATTTGGTCGACGCAAAGTCCTCTTTATTCAGTTTATTTAGAGTCTCTTCATCGATAAAAATAATGCAGGGCTTATTTTCCAGAAGAGAGGAACGTAGCGCATTGATGGAATCGCACACCATGGCTTTGCTTTGCCATGAGCTTAATTGCTGTTCTATCATCTTTGCAGTACTTAAATGGCTATCCAGAATGTAAACGGGTCTTTTTTGATACTCGACTGGTGGCCTGAAATCTTTTGACGAGGCTGTTAATACAAGCTCAAAGCTAAATGTACTTCCGACACCCAGCTCACTTTTTACTGAAATATCCCCGCCCATCATTCGACACAATTGACGCGAGATAGATAGCCCGAGACCCGTTCCACCATGTTTGCGTGTGGTGGAACTATCGGCTTGAGTGAAGGTGTCAAAAATTTTGTCGACACTATTTGATGAAATACCGGTACCTTGATCTATTACATCTACTAACAGCATTAGCCGTTTCGAAGCTAATGACTTCGTATGCATAGCGATTGTAATTGTGCCATGTTCAGTGAACTTGATGGCATTACTGATGAGGTTAGTCAGTATTTGTTTGATTCGAACCGGGTCTCCAATCAAGTACGGTGACTCAAGACCCGATAAATCTATAATGAGCTGAATGCTCTTTTTGAGTGCTGTTCCCATCATACTTTGAATGAGCTTGTGGGTTTCTTTGTATAAATCAAATTCGATGGGCTCGAGATGCAGCTTCCCGGCCTCAATTTTTGAGAAGTCTAAAATATCATTGATGATCACCAACAGTGATGTAGCGCTTTGTTCAGCCAGCATTAGTTGTTGTTTTTGAGACGGGGCTAAGTTTGTTTCTTTAATAATATTCAGCATGCCCAATATGCCGTTCATGGGTGTTCTGATTTCATGACTCATACTGGCTAAAAAATTAGATTTCAACTTGGCAGACTCTTCTGCTTTTAACTGGGCTTCTCGAATGAGCGCATTGGCTTTTTCTCTTTCTGATACATCTTCTTGTAAGCCTATAACGTGGGTCATGTTACCTGCTGAGTCAAAGATAGGGCTAAGTGTGAGTTGATTTTGGAAGGGTGAACCATCTTTACGGTAATTCGTTAAGGTTACGCATAAAGGCTCTGCATGGTGCAGTGCGTGATGGATCTGACTTAACTTCTCTTTTTCAGAATTTGGCCCCTGAAGAAACTTACATTCCCGTCCAATAGTGGTTTCTTTTTGGAATCCTGTTAGTTTCTCAAAGGCTTTATTTACATAGATAATAGGAAAGCCGTCGCCAGAAACCTCAGAAATGATGATCGATGTATTCGCTTCGTCAACGGCTTTGTTTTTGAGTAATAATTCAGCTTCAATGGCTTTTTCTAAGGTGATGTCATTGCCTGATAGCGTGAAACCAATGTGTTCGCCTTGTTCATTTTTAAAAAAGTGTCTTTGCCATTTAAACTCCATCGGCAGTGTTAGTGAGGGGAAATCTTCAGGTAAATAACTACATTCCTGAAATTCATCAGGTGATGAACTTGTCAAAAAGTCTCGTGGAATTACTCGAAAAATATCGATAGGTAAAACAACATCTAAATCTAGAAGTAATCTTTTTAGCCGCCGGTTCTGTAAAATCACCTCATTATTGAAATTCAATACAAGAAGCACTTCGTCAAGAGAATCTACAACGCCTGCCAAGGTATTTCGAGATAATGCAGTGGAATTCAAATCATTCAGTAATTTAGAAAACTGGATTTGTATATCAATAAACTCATCAATATTTGATGTCTGGGTAGTCAAAGCACGGTCATCTGTAGTGGTGTGTTTACTCATGTCATCGAAAGAAAAACTGGCGGTATGGGCTAAAGTACTTTTTAGGTCATGAATGGCGCTGGAAGCTTGTTTTGAAGCGATTCGTACACCAGAAAAGGTAGCTGCTATAACACCGACTAAGCCAATCAGCAAAAAAATGACTAAAGGTAATAAATCCTGATAACTATCCCAATAAGGCTCAGTTGAAATAATTTTCCAATCCAAAAAAGGTTTGTCGAGTGTATATACACCGTCAAAGTTAATAGTATTAATGTTCGAATTTAAAGGGTAAGTGGCGGTGTCTGTACTAAACAGTACATTGCCTTGGGTATCACTTAAAATAAAATTATTTGTCCCAGGTGAAAGCGCCCCAATTAAAGATGAAATATGCTCAATGTAAATAATGAGCGCTGCCTCGGGTTTTTCAGCGTAAATTATTGGTTCAGCAATCAACAAGCTACCGTGATTAAACTTAAGGAAACGTTTTCCTTTTTTTAGCACGTCTTCCCGCCAGTCAGAAAACTGACTAATCTTTGAATCCATGAATATGTTATTTGATGTGACCAGGTTTCCCTTGAAGTCAGTAAAACCTATTGCGACTGGATTAACTGAAAGTTTCAGCGAACGTATAAAAATGGGCAATGCCTGTTCCTGGAATTCAAAATCGACAAGACTATTGATGATTAAATCATTCTGCGCGAGGTTGTATATTTCGGTTTGAATATTACTAAGACGATTTTCTAAGTGTGTCGTAAAACGATTAATATAGTTTTGATGGCGTGATTCAGTTTGACTATACGAAAAATAAAGTAAGCCACTCACCAACAACATCGTGATCAGTGAAATATAGAGCAAGGTCTTGGGAATTGTCTTGCTACGTATAAGGTTTTCAAGTTTTTGCTGTTTAGTGGCTGTCAAAGTAGGCTCGCATTTTTTTCATCATTAAATTCCTTTACTTGAACTCGATAATTCAGACGTACTATTCCAGTATTATTTTATCGGCCTGAGCCAACCCGCTTCATCAAAACGACTCATCATATAATCCTCTGCCATAAGCGCATCATGTTGATTTATGGAAAAAGCAGGTTGATAGTGTTTAACTAAACCTCGGTATGAGCCTATTGTTTCTAGAGCGTTTCTTATCTCTTTACGCTTAGTGGAACCTGCTTTTTTGACGGCTATGGCCAATAAATGAACTAGGTCGTAAGCGTGGGCAAGACCAGATGCCCCAGGAATAGTTTTATGTGTCACCGAAGGGTTAAATAAGTCTTGATATCGAGCGATAAGGTAATTGTTTTTTTCAGGATAATAAGGAGATTCGAAACTGTAGGTTTGTAATATAGAAAGGTTCAATGCGTTTAAATTATCGAGCCCGAGGCTGGAGACAAAATCACCGCCTGTAATCCCCCAATGAGAAATGATAGGAAGTTTTGAAATAGAGGAGTCTGCAAGGATGTTACGTGCTATTTCCACGCCTGAATCTGTATTAGCAACTAAAACAATGGCCTCTACCTCTTGTTTTTTTAGAACGCGAAGCGACTCAGAAAAATCTTTTTGACCCCAGTTAAACCATGCCGTGTTTGAAACTTCTATAGCCGACTCAGCAGCACTTGCCGTAATTGAACGCTCATTAGAGCGTCCCCATGCCGTGCGCTCTAAAAGTAAGCCAATCTTAGAGATGCCTAATGACTTTGCATAGTTAATAAATACTTTCCCTGCTTCTGTATCTCTAACAGAGATACGAAATACAAAATTCGGTTCATAATTATTGTCAACGATGGGTGTTCCTGCAGCCCAAGGGCCAAGATAAATTAAGTTATGTTGATGAATGATGGGTAATTCTCTAAGTGCGACGGGCGTGTGTACGCCTCCCAGTACGGCAAGCAGGTTTGGTTGTTTAGCCAATGTGAGTAAATTATCCATACCTCTGGCAGGGTTTCCGCGATGATCTTTTACAATTAAAGCTAATTCTTTACCAAGTAAGCCACCTTGCTGATTAATTTCGTCAATGGCTATTTGTGCCCCACGCGAGATAGCAATGCCACCTGTTTTCGCGACAGCAGACATATCTGCATCTAAACCTATATAAAGTTTTTGAGATTCAGCGAGACATTGAGAGCAAATAATTAAACTTAATACCAAAACGTTAACTGCATTCATGGTGATATTTTCATTCTCTATAGGAGTTTAAAAGTGTAGACCAAAAAATATACATTTATAGGTAATCTGATGTGTTAACCATCGTCCAATTACATGTTTTGAAAAGTGCTTAATGAGAGATAAAAAATAATCTGGATTGAGTTGAGTGGTGTATATATGCGAGAACGCTGCACCATATGCGGGCTATGTTGGTGTTTAACGGTGCATTTATAGTAGGGTAAGTTGTATCTATGAGTTGAAATATTACACGATTTTTTAGGTTAACGTTTTGTTAATAAAGATATTTTTTTGTGTGGCATGGATTATGCCTTTTCATGGAGGAAACTTACCATTCCAACTTGAGAGTATGCTTATGTCTTATTTA
>CAXBDA010000102.1:0-8466 GCA_963974595.1 uncultured Oleiphilus sp.
ATTAACGATTAACGATTAACGATTAACGATTTGTTTTGTTTGAAGTGCTGCATTGCCAATATAAGTGGCCGGGGTCAACGCTAATAACTCCGCTTTGGCAGCTTCAGGAATCTCAAGTGTCGTCACAAAGCTCTGAATAGTTTCTTTGTTCATCACGTTACCGCGAGTCAGGGCTTTTAACTTCTCGTAAGGCTGCTCAACTTTATAGCGACGCATCACTGTTTGAATTGGCTCAGCCATGATTTCCCATGCATTATCTAAGTCAGCGGCTAATTTTTCTGGGTTGATTTGAAGCTTGTTCAAGCCTTTTATTGTGGCTTGGTAGGCGATTAAGCTATGCGCTAAGCCAACCCCTAAATTACGCAAAACAGTTGAATCTGTTAAGTCGCGCTGCCAGCGAGAAATAGGTAACTTTTCAGCTAAGTGTCCCAAAATAGCATTGGCGAGGCCTAGGTTGCCTTCTGAGTTTTCGAAATCAATTGGATTCACTTTATGCGGCATGGTGGAAGAGCCAACTTCACCCTCAATGGTTTTTTGCTTGAAGAAACCGAGTGAAATGTAGGCCCAGATATCTCTATCTAAGTCGATTAAAATGGTATTGAAACGGGCAATCGCATCATAAAGCTCAGCAATATAGTCGTGAGGTTCTATTTGAGTTGTATAAGGGTTGAAGCTTAGGCCGAGTGACTCTATAAACGTTTTCGCATTGCTCACCCAATCAACTGAAGGGTAGGCAGACAAATGTGCGTTATAGTTACCCACGGCACCATTTATTTTGCCAAGAATCTCTACTTTTTGAATTTGTGTTACTTGTCTTCTTAATCTAGCTACTACGTTTGCAAACTCTTTACCCATGGTGGAAGGCGATGCTGTTTGCCCATGTGTACGGCATAACATTGGAATGTCAGCATACTCAAGCGCTAGCGCTTCCAGTTTGTCAATCACGGCATTCATATTTGGCAGGATGCTGTTGGTTAATCCGGTTGACAGCATTAAGCCATGAGATAGGTTGTTGATATCTTCAGAGGTGCAGGCAAAGTGAACAAATTCAGAGTCTTGCTCCAGCTCTGGGAATTTATCTTTAACCGCAGAAAATTTCTCTTTGATGAGATATTCAACCGCTTTAACGTCATGGTTTGTCGTGCGCTCAATTTCTTTTACGCGTTCGGCATCGTCTAGAGAAAAACTCGATACAATGCTATCCAGAAATGCATTCGTGTCGGTAGAAAAAGCACTTAACTCTGTAATTTCAGGGTGTGCAGCCAGCTTTTGAAGCCAGCGAATTTCAACTTCTACACGAAACTTAATGAGTCCGTACTCACTGAAAATTTCACGTAGTTCAATTACTTTTGAGCCATAGCGGCCATCGATTGGGGAAACAGCGGTAAGGGGAGATAGTTGCATTCGGTGTCTCAATCTCTGCGGGTTTCAGTTCGTATATATTACAAAACTTGAAATCGGTTAAAAAATGGGCGCTTATGATACTACAGCGCATTGCTTTCTTGAATTCTTTTCAATTAATGAATCTGAGAGTTTATTTTCGATAGTAAGTTTTCACATTCGTTGATGATAGCTTTACGCTTGAACATAAAGTGCCAGCGATGACCTTTTACTTGTCGCCATAAAATGGTTGAACGAATGCCTGTCAAAAGAAGGCTTCTGATTTTATCGGCATTTTGCGTTATTTTGAGCTGTTGCTCTTCGCCGGAAATATGTACGCGTAAATTAAACGTGCTAATGGTGTCAGAATAAATACTGGCAATACCTGAATACACATTTTCATGCAGTACACCGAAGTGACTAACCTGATTTTTGGTGTGTTCTAAGCGCTTGCTAATAGTATTGAGCATATCGGGTGTCTTGCTCAACCTGCGCTCAAGCTGAACAATGGCTAGAGCATAACGAACATAATTCAAATGTTTGTTATTGGTGTTATTGTCAGATAATAAACGCTGAAGAAGTTGCAGGCCGGGTTTGATATCAGCTAATTCGCCATAAACAGATAGAGCGTTCTCAGGGGTATCAACAAATAGGCTTTTGATGGCAGTCTCTAACACGGCTTCGTTGCATCGTCCGGTTTGTGCAATATGATCCACTGCTTCCATCGCTTGAAATAAACCAGCTAGCGCAATCACCTGTTGTTGGTTTTGATTCATATTTCTTAGCCTTTGATGCTTTGTTTGTCGTCAATTGTTTCTGTGGTTTCAATGATCGCCCCGCCCAAACAGCGCTCGCCAGAATAGAAAACGATGGATTGGCCAGGTGTCACTGCGCGTTGTGGGGACTCAAATGACACAATTAAGTTCTGGTTTTTATCTTGGTCAATCGTACAAAGTTGATCTGCTTGCCTGTATCGAACTTTCGCTGTGCAGCTTAGTGGAAAATCAGGCGCTGCATTGATCCAGTCTGGTTGAATAGCGGCTAGGGTCTTGCTGTAAAGTAGTGGATTTTTTGTGCCCTGAACGACAACTAAAACATTTCTGTGTAAATCTTTTTGGGCAACATACCAAGGTGATTCATTGTAGTTTTTAAGTCCACCAATACCTAAGCCTTGTCGTTGGCCGATAGTGTGATACATCAATCCGTGATGTTTGCCGATGATATCGCCCGTGTCTGTTTCAATATTGCCAGGTTGTGCGGGTAAATATTGTTTAAGAAAATCAGAAAACTTTCGTTCCCCGATAAAACAAATGCCTGTGCTATCTTTTTTATCATGAGTGATCAGGTCATATTTTTCTGCCAACGCGCGAACGGCAGGTTTTTCTAGTTCCCCGACAGGAAAAAGCGTCTTAGCTAATTTGCTTTGATGTACTGCATGAAGAAAGTAGCTCTGGTCTTTGTTGTTATCTAAACCCTTCAGAAGGAATGTTTGGTCATTTTTATCTAGTCGACGAACATAGTGTCCTGTCGCGATGAAGTCGGCTCCCAGTGTGGTGGCATAATCCAGAAAGGCTTTGAACTTGATTTCTTTGTTGCACAAGATATCCGGGTTCGGTGTTCTGCCTGCCTTATATTCATTTAAAAAATGTTCAAAGACATTATCCCAATATTCGGCAGCAAAATTAGCTGTATGCAGGTGAATGCCGAGTTTATCGCAGACAGATTGTGCGTCCCTTAAGTCTTCGATGGCGGTACAGTATTCTGTGCCATCGTCCTCATCCCAGTTTTTCATGAAGAGGCCTTCAACTCGATAGCCTTCCTGCTGAAGTAGTAAAGCGGACACGGAAGAGTCAACACCTCCGGACATGCCGACTATAACGCGAATGTGACTTTTATTTATCATAGGCAAAACGTACTTTAATCAGTTTCAAACGGGGTGTAATTCTACTCTTTTGTGACAAGAAATGCTTGTTTCCATGATTAGGTTTTTGAAGCAATGTTTCATAAGCAGTCTACACTAGTAGGGATATCAGCGTTTGATGAGAGTGTGTTGACTGTTGTTTTCGAAGGAGAGGTGTCTCTTTTATATTTACGTATATTTACGAATAGAAGGTCTTGAGTATGTCAGAAGTTATTGAGCGAGTCATTGAGCTATTTGATTCGACTTGTGAGAAACAGTTTGAAAGTATGCATTGTGATATTCATTCATTAAACAGTGCTGAATACCAAAAAAAGGGTGATTCTGTTTGTGCTTCGATAAATTGTTATTCGGATGATATTGAGATTACGTTAATTATCACAGCCACTAAAGGCTTTTTAGTTAATACTATCCCTTTAATTGGCGGGCAGCGATTAGATACAGTGTCTTTTCAGAATGACTGGTGCCTTGAGCTAGCCAACCGTTTTTTAGGGCGTTTGAAAAATAAGCTGCTCTCTCATGACTGCTTATTAAATATGGGGCTGCCAGTGTTGGTCGGTGGTTCACGGCAGGCTCAGTCAAGTGAAGACTTTTCTGCTAAAAGAGTGTTTCAAGTGGATGGCTTGGGTGAAAATAATCAGATTCAGTGTGCTTTAGGTGTCACATTATTGAATCCTGATATGACCTTAGAGGATTATGAAGATGAGGATGAAGACTGGTTTGATGAAAGTGAGTTACTGCACCTTTAAAATTAAAAGTGCAGTCACTCAAGGTTAATCAAGTTCTGGTGAGCCCGGTAAAAAGCTGGCAATATTTTTGATGCGCCATTTGAGTTCTTCAGTGCTGTCGGCTTGAACAGTTATGTGTCCCAGTTTTCTGCCTTTGCGTTCGTCTTTACCATACAAATGAATGTGGGTGTAAGGCAGTGCCATAATGCTTGGGATGTCACCCTTTTCAGAAATGATATTAATCATGCAGGTTGGGCGAATTGCATCAGTTGAACCAAGCGGCATGCCTGTAATGGCTCTTAAATGATTTTCAAACTGGCTGCATACGCTGCCTTCTATCGTCCAATGCCCCGAATTATGAACTCTGGGAGCCATCTCATTAGCGACCAACCCTATTTCTGTTTCGAATAGCTCAAGTGTTAAGATTCCGACGTGGCCAAGCTCGTGCATCAATTCTTTGATGTAGGTATTTGCCTGTTCGGCAGTCTCTGTCGATACCTGTTCAGCGGGTGCAAATGAATAGCGTAAAATACCTTCGTGGTGATCATTTTCAGTGAGTGGGTACACTTTCATCTCATCATTGATAGAGCGGACGGCAATGATGGATAATTCTCTTTTGAAGTTAACAAACGATTCTACAATTAACTCTCTTGGGCCTTTGTCTGTTAAGCCAATGCTTTGCCAGGCTAAATTGCATTGCTCTGGTGATTTGATGACGAATTGACCTTTCCCGTCGTAGCCTTCAGTGGTTGTTTTAGTGACAACAGGGCAGCCCAAGTCTTCGACGGCAGCTTTTAATGCTTCCAGCGAGTTAATGATGTGATAGTTCGGTGTGGGTATGCCAAGTTTAGTGAATAACGCTTTTTCCAAGGCTCTATTTTGGCATACTTCTATTGATTTTGATGGAGGATACAGCGTTGCCTTTTTCTCTATATATTGAGTAAGGGCAAGTGGTAAATGTTCAAACTCGTATGTCACGACATCGACATCGGATAAGAATGCGGAGAGTTTCTCATTATTTAAATCTGCGCTTGGGTCACAAGTGACTCGACCAAGACCTACGCTCGGGCTGCCTGATGTGTCGTAAAAATGAAAATCTAATTCTAAGGGGTAGCCAGCTAGTGCCAGCATTCTACCTAACTGGCCTGCGCCCAAAACACCTACTTTTTTCATAGCCTAGCCTCTTGGGTCAGGTTGGTTAAGTACGGCTTCAGTTTGTTGTGATCTGAATTGATTAACGGCTTTTTTTACGTTTATATCTTGCAAGCTAATAATTTGTGCGGCTAATAAACCTGCATTTTTCGCACCCGCGGTACCGATTGCAAGTGTACCGACGGCAATACCACCAGGCATTTGTGCAATGGAGAGTAGAGAATCCAACCCATTTAATGCTTTGGATTGAATTGGCACACCTAGTACTGGCAGGTTAGTTTGAGATGCTGCCATACCCGGTAAATGAGCTGCACCGCCAGCGCCAGCGATGATTACCTGAATCCCATTTTTTTCTGCTTGTTTTGCATAGTCAAATAGGAGGTCTGGGGTACGATGAGCTGAGACAACTTTTACTTCATAGGTTACGCCTAACGCATCTAACATGTTGGCAGTGTGCTCCATTGTCGGCCAATCCGACTTTGAGCCCATTATGATTCCCACAACTGCTTGCATATAATTACCTCAACTTACTAAACTATGGCTTTGTGAACCATGCAGGATGCAAATACCTGCTTAAAAAAAGACCGCATATAGTAGTGATTCGTGACTATGCTTGCAAATAGATTTACGACAGGGTTCTTATTGATGCATGATAGCGCGTTATTTTGAGTGTGTATTATGCTCGGAATTGACTTATTTTACGCTTTTAAATGTTTGAATTTTATTGAGGAATAATAAAAATGGATGGTTTACGGCCCGAAGAGGATGAATTAGATCGTTTTAATAAGCGTACGTCATCAAAAAATAAATCAAATGCTGGTTCTGGCCCGCCCAATAAATCATCTTCTTCTAATGGGTCGTCAGGGTCGCCAAGTAAGCCAGCAGGGCCTTCTTTAGCTATTTTTATGTTGCTTGTGATCGGTCTTTCGGCAAGCTTTGCCTGGTTTTCTTGGCAGCAGCAAATTGAAATATCTGTTTTGAGTACGCGCTTGAGTGATGCCTCGGGTTTTATTGATCGAAGTAAGCTTCTTATTGCTAGATTGGAGGGGAAATTAAGTGAAACCGGACTTGAGCTTGCAGAAACAGGCACAGCTGCTGAAAAGAAACTGGCTTTTCTTGATTCGGAAATGAGGAAGCTTTGGGGGGTGGCTTATGATAAAAATAGAAAAATCATCGAAGAGAATCAAAAGCAAGTTGACAGTTTAAATGCCAAGTTAGTTAAGCTTGAGGGGTCGCATGTTTCTGCTCTAAATCGAGTTGATATGTCTTTGTCTGAATTGTCCAAATTAAGCAGATCTTTGGGTTCTCGATTGGGGGCGGTCGCTAATGAGCTCTCTGTGTTACGGCTCGAACAAGAAACAGTTAACGCAGGTTTTGATGAGCGTATTGTGGCTCAGAAAAATACTCTGGATAAGTCTGCCAAAGCGTCTCAGGCTTATTTGGAACGAGCGGCAAAGCTCGATTTATCTATTGAGTCTATTAATGCAAGTCGTCGGCAGATAAATGAAAGAATTGTGGAGTTGGATAAAAAACTCAATGCTCTACAGTTGAAAATAACCCCCTCGGCTATCTAAATATGTTCAATGACTTGCGGTAGATCGCAAAAAGCATAAGCGTATGCTGTTAAAATTCTGTTGATCTAGGTTTGATGCTCTTTTCTATGGAGCATGAGCCGTAACTTTTTTGTGTATTTCAGGATGAGTGTCGCAATTCATGTTTAAGAAGCTGCTCCACGTTTTGCTATTGTTGAGTGTTGTCTCTGTCTCAGTGTATGTTGAGGCAGAGCTCGCGTCCCCTTCACCTTACTCTAAACCTTTCCATAAACAGGGTAGAGGTTGGTATCCTTCTATTTATTGGTCTACCGGGCGTAATTTGGGTTCTTATTATTTCCCTAATACTGATGGCGAGATGTTTAAAGAGCTGACTGAAACAGAGCGTAAATCTGCAGAGTATGCGCTTGTTTATTTTTTTAGGCCCGACAGTCAATGGGCATCGGAAGAGCTAGAAGCGCCAACCTATTATATTAACGATAAGATTGTATTTAATTTAAGGGCTGGAAGTTATACCTATGTCTTGCTGCCAGCCGGAACCTATGATTTCACTGTCCGAAAAAGCATGATTCCCTTGCTTGGTTTTGAGGCCTTTGATGATAAATTAATGATGGCCTTTGATTTAAATCTTCAGGCAGATTTTGGTTTGGATTTAAGGCCGGGTGATGTTTATTATGTTCGGCACTCTGAGGTGTCTTATCCATCAGCGTTATATCCTTCTGTTGACCCAGAGGACGAAATGGCGACAGCGGATGTTCAGTTGGTTGAGCGGGATGTTGCTATGGAAGAAATTCATAAAACACGCTATTTAACGCAATCATTTTGGCATCCTACCGATGCTGCCCAGGCTGAAGAATTGCTTAGTGGGGAAATGCAGGATTATGGTTGGTTTTCAGTTATTTGGCCTTGGTCAAATAACTTTTTATGGGGTTTTCCGATATTTTATTTGCCGAGTGATATCTACCGTGAATTGCGCGGTACGGCCGACATGACTTTAGAGCAAAAGTTATACCTGCTTTCTGATGATGTCGATGCTTATTTGGCGAAAATTGAAGAGCTTCGTGAGATTCATCATAACTGGTGGGCGCCGTGGCGCAAACCTTCTTCTCAATTGACATTGAATGAAGAGTTAATTTTAGATCGCTTGGAGAAGGCAGCAAAATCGGGGAATATAGTTCCCGCGCCTGTCGAGGAGAAAAAGGCCTTTGCGTTTTTAGATGACGGTGTTCCTTGGTATAGTTATTTTCAGGAAGAACCTGCAGGGGAGTCTGAAAGCGGGCAAAATATATTCAATGGCATGACACCAGAGCGCAAAAATAATGTGGCATTAATTCGACAGTCACTTAATTAGTTTGATTGTACGCGGCATTTTTTATTAGCTAGGTGGCTGAAAATTAAACAGTTTTTTTTGAGTTTTTGTGTTTTTTTGGCATATTTGAAAAATATGTAAGAAATTAACAAAAAAAGCGTGTTTGTAATTGACAGAGGTTTATAAATCATTACAATGCGCTTCTCAATTTCGTGTTGGGTGGTTAGCTCAGCTGGGAGAGCATCGCCCTTACAAGGCGAGGGTCACAGGTTCGATCCCTGTACCACCCACCAGTTTACTACTTAAGTAATTTGGTCGTTGTAACGTTATATACTTTAAGTTTTTTGCGGACCGGTAGTTCAGCTGGTTAGAATACCGGCCTGTCACGCCGGGGGTCGCGGGTTCGAGTCCCGTCCGGTCCGCCACTTA
>CAXBDA010000103.1:0-8293 GCA_963974595.1 uncultured Oleiphilus sp.
TGCCTTTTAATAAGGGAGAACAGCGAGTGAATCGAAGATTTATGCAGCTGGTTTTGTTCTTTAGTACATGTTTTTCATCTCTTGGTTGGGCTGGCTCTTCAGTAGAGCTAATGAATGCGCGTTTATGGGAATCTCCCGAGTCGACTCGTTTGGTTTTAGAGTTGTCTAAATCGGTAGATTATCGCGTCATGACCCTGCCGAATCCAGATCGTTTGGTGATCGACATCAATGATACAGCTAAGCGCCCACAGATATTCAACAAGCTGGATCTATCAGATTCCCCGCTCAAAGGTATACGAACGGCACGACGCAATAAAAATGACTTACGCATCGTGTTAGATTTAACTGAAAAAGTTGAAACCAAGTCTTTTTTACTTAAAGCCAATGAGCAGTATAACGAACGTTTGGTATTTGATCTGATCTCTAGCGCTAAGAAGAAACAATCCAAAACGAAGATTAATAACAAACTAGACTCAGTGCGTGTTCATTCAGGAAAACGCGACATTGTTGTGGTTATTGATCCTGGGCATGGCGGTGAGGATCCGGGCGCAATCGGACCTAATGGCGTGCGTGAAAAAAAGGTTGTTCTGGCTGTATCTAAAGCGCTTAAAGACAAAATAAATGCGAAACAAGGTTATAAGGCGATATTAACCAGAGAGAGTGACTATTATATCGGACTTCGTGACCGCACCATCTTAGCTAGAAAGTTTAATGCAGATTTGCTAGTTTCTGTGCACGCTGATGCGTTCACGAAACCACAAGCTAAGGGCGCTTCGGTTTATGCCGTGTCAACGCGAGGTGCTACCAGTGAAATGGCACGATGGTTGGCTAAAAAAGAAAACAGTGCTGATCTGATCGGGGGTATAGATGGATTAAGCCTTGAGGATAAAGATGATGTTCTGGCGGGTGTATTGTTAGATTTGTCATCAACCGCAAGCTTAACGGCAAGCCTTGGTGTCGGGAGTCACGTGCTTAGCTCGATGGGAGACATGGCTCATTTACATAAGAAGAGTGTTCAGCAAGCTGGGTTTGTTGTCCTTAAATCGCCGGATATCCCTTCAATTTTGGTGGAAACGGGGTTTATTTCTAATCCTTATGAGGCCAAGCGTTTAAAGTCGAGTGCGTATCAAAAGCAGTTAGCCAATTCGATTCACAAGGGGATTGTCAGATACTTTGAAAAGACACCTCCGCCTGGTACCTTGGTGGCATGGTTAAAGCAGTCTAAGAGTCAGCAGGCATATAATCGCTCAGTGCCAGGATCTCAAAAAAATATCACAAGCAGGTATAAGAAATATATTGTCAAAAGAGGCGATACACTTTCTCTGATCGCCTTTCAAAACCGTTTATCTCTCAAAGAAATTAAACGCTTGAATGGGCTTTCGTCCGACCAGCTTAGAGTAGGCCAAGGGCTTAAGCTACCTGCAGGTTGAATGCTTGCTTTATTTTTTATGCTCTAGCATGCTAGCACTTCAATAAATATTAAACCTTAAGAATGATGTATTCATGAGTAAGATTCATAAGCTGTCAGCTCGCTTGGCAAACCAGATTGCAGCCGGTGAAGTGGTTGAACGGCCAGCGTCGGTTGTTAAAGAATTGCTCGAAAATGCCTTGGATGCTGGCGGACGACGAGTTCAAGTTCAGGTTGAAGCGGGTGGTGTAAAACGAATTTTGGTGCGTGATGATGGCGTAGGGATGGATAAGGATGACTTACCTTTATCCCTGAGTCGTCATGCGACCAGTAAAATAGAATCTTTAGATGATCTAGAGGCTGTGGCGACGTTAGGTTTTAGAGGTGAAGCGCTGGCCAGTATTAGTTCGGTTTCACGGCTAGAGCTTAGCTCTAAAACAGAGAGCTCCGATCAAGGTTGGCAGGTTGTTACGGAAGGCCGCGATATGGAGGCTAGGTTGAGCCCTGTTGCGCACAATCGAGGCACATCTGTTGAGGTGAGAGATTTATTTTTTAATACACCGGCGCGTCGAAAGTTCCTGAGAACAGAAAAGACAGAATTTAATCATTTAGAAGAGGTATTGAAGCGCCAAGCATTAAGTCGGTTCGAAGTCGCTTTTGAGCTGACGCATAATCAAAAGAGCGTGCATAACCTTCGCCCAGCCTCTCGGCTAAATGAAAAAGAACAGCGTGTGGCTGCTTTATGCGGCAAGCCATTTATGGAAAATGCAATTCGTATCGAGCTTGAAGCAACAGGCTTTAAGTTATGGGGTTGGGTCGCCAAACCGACTTTTTCCAGAAGTCAGGCGGATTTACAATACTTTTTTGTGAATGGTCGTGTGATTCGTGATCGTTTGGTGACGCATGCAGTTAAACAGGCATATCGCGATGTCCTTTATCATGGGCGTCACCCAGCATTTGTATTGTATTTGGAACTTGACCCAGCCCTCGTCGATGTCAATGTGCATCCAACCAAACATGAGGTTCGTTTCCGCGATGGGCGCATGGTGCATGACTTTATATTTCGAGGTTTGCACAAGGCATTAGCGGATATCAGGCCAGAATTACCACCAAATCAAGATGGTGGCCCGCAAACAGATCAGGGTGCTATAAATTCACCAGAGTTTCTAAACCCCTCCGCTTCTTTGCAAAATAACCAACATAGTGCGCCAAACTTTGCACCAAGTTATGGTCCTCAAAGTGCGATGAGTTTATCCGGCTCTCCTGATAGCCCAAACTCTGGCCATCAAAATAATGGCGCCACAGTCGGGGCGGGTTTTGGCGATCATCTATCTCCTCAGCAGCAGTCAGGTTCTATTGCAGAAGTCATGTCGCATTATAAGTCTCTTCATCCTGATCAAGATAGCTTCGATTCGTTACAGGCTTCTTCTCAGGCGGAGCAAAATAGCCAGGAATATCCGCTTGGTTTTGCGGTTGCTCAATTACATGGTGTTTATATTCTGGCTCAAAATATAAACGGTCTCATTGTTGTCGATATGCATGCAGCGCATGAGAGAATTACTTACGAAAGAATGAAAACAGATTTTTATCAGAAAGGTATCGTGTCACAGCCTTTGCTGGTGCCAATGAATATTGCCGTAAGTCAAAAAGAAGCGGATATCGCAGAAACCAGCGCTGAAGGCTTGCTTAAATTTGGTTTACGCCTTGAGCGTTCAGGGCCCGAAAGTATTATTGTTCGGCAAGTGCCTGTTATTTTGCAGAATGTTGACGTAGCTTTGTTGGTCAGAGATTTGTTAAGTGACATGATTGAATATGGCTATTCTGATCAACTCGAAAAAGCAGCCAATGAATTGATGAGCAGCATGGCCTGTCATGGTTCTGTTAGAGCGAATAGAGCCCTGACCGTGCCCGAAATGAATGCTTTATTAAGAGATATGGAAGCAACCGAACGCAGCGGCCAATGTAATCACGGACGACCTACTTGGACAGCTTTATCTATGCATGACTTAGATAAGCTGTTTCTGCGAGGGCGTTAGTGTGAAAACTGACGTGTTAGAAAATGATGACCTGCCTCTGTTGAACGAAGATAAGGCGAGGCAATCCTCAATGGAAGGATTACCTCTCGCGATTTGTCTGATGGGGCCAACTGCCGCGGGCAAAACAGATCTGGCATTGGCGCTAACCCAAAGCTTACCTTGCGATATTATTAGTGTTGACTCTGCACTGATCTATAAAGGCATGGATATCGGCACAGCCAAACCAGATAACGCTTTTTTGAAAAAAGCACCGCATCGGCTTATTGATATTATTGAACCTTACGAAAGCTATTCTGTGGCGCAGTTCTATGCTGATGCCCACCAAGAAATGCAAAAAATCATCGCAAAGGGGCGAGTGCCCTTGTTAGTAGGCGGTACGATGATGTACTACCGTATTATTCAGCAAGGCATTGCAAACCTCCCCTCTGCTGATGAGAAAGTGAGAGAGGTCATTAAGCAGGATGCTGATAACTATGGTTGGGTCTATGTTCACAAACAGCTGGCAGAGCTTGACCCGGATTCTGCCGCTCGAATTAAGCCGACCGATCCACAAAGGCTTCAGCGTGCACTAGAGGTATATCGGGTTACAGGGAAAACCATGACCCAGTTATGGCAAGAGCAGCAGGATGTTACTGGTAAATTGTCAGATGATGATTACACTCAAACACATATTCAAGATAGGGATGTTAGCGATAAAGTGGGTGGTTTGCCGTCTTTACCTTATCATTTTGTAAACTTTTCAATAGCACCTCAAGACAGAAAAGAGCTGCATAAACGCATTGAAAAACGCTTTGACCAGATGCTTGATAACGGTTTTTTAGCCGAGGTAGAGGTCTTATATCGGCAAGCAGAAATACACTCAAATATGCCATCAATGCGTTGCGTTGGTTATCGTCAGGCTTGGGATTATTTGGACGGAAAATTAAGTTTTGAAGAAATGCGAGAGCGGGGCATTATAGCAACCCGCCAGTTAGCAAAAAGGCAATTGACATGGTTAAGAAGTTGGCCAAACTTATATCAATTAGAAACAAATGATACAAAAGTACTGGCTAAAGCATTGAAAATCGTTGAAAATGCCGCATATTAAGACGCAGCTCACATATTTTAGGCTTTAAGTGCGTTATTTGAATACCATAATAGATAGACAGATTTAAAAAATACTAGGAGATAATAACATGTCTAAGGGCCATTCACTTCAAGATCCATACTTAAATGCATTGCGTAAAGAGCGCATACCTGTTTCCATATTTTTGGTGAACGGCATTAAACTTCAAGGTCAGATAGAATCATTTGATCAATTTGTTATTCTGCTAAAAAATACCGTGAGTCAAATGGTTTATAAACACGCTATTTCTACGGTTGTGCCAGCTCGAAATGTTCGTGTTGCTGCACCGGAAGACCAAGACGCTTAATATTGGGTGTATGTTCCAACTGTTTCTCTTCTCTTTTAAGGGTGTCATTTCTCATTTTTACGAAACGACACCCTTGTTTATAGATAAGCTTATAGCTAAATCCTTCTCTTTCATTTCATTTGCTTCTCCGGAGATATCTAAGCGTGTTTGATCGTCCTGAATCTGGTGAGTTTGCTGTATTAGTGCATATTGATTTCTTTGCCGACAAAGAGCGAGAAGATGTTCAAGAGTTCAAAGAACTCGTCGCGTCAGCGGGTGTTGAAGCCTTAAAAGTTGTTATGGGGTCTAGAGATAAACCTGATTCCAGATACTTTGTCGGCAAAGGCAAACTTGAAGAAATTCGTTTCGAAGTGGAGCATGCTGAAGCAGATGTCGTGTTATTTAATCATGCTTTATCGCCTAGTCAGCAGCGTAATCTGGAGGCCACGCTAGAATGTCGTGTCATTGATCGAACGGGTGTGATTCTGGATATTTTTGCGCAACGAGCCAGAACCCATGAAGGGAAGTTGCAGGTTGAATTGGCGCAACTTGACTATATGTCTACACGTTTAGTACGTGGCTGGACTCACTTGGAAAGGCAGAAAGGTGGTATTGGTCTACGTGGGCCGGGTGAGACTCAGTTAGAGTCTGACCGCCGTTTGTTAAGGGCGCGGATTAAAACAATCTCTGGAAGGCTGGAAAAAGTTAGAAAACAGCGAGATCAAGGTAGAAAAGCGCGCGTTAAAGCTGAAATTCCAACCGTCTCTCTAGTGGGTTATACCAACGCAGGTAAATCTACTTTATTTAATCGACTGACAGAATCAGATGTGTACGCGGCTGATCAGCTATTTGCTACGCTGGACCCAACCCTTCGCCGCTTAACGACTCCTGATATCGGTCATACCATTTTAGTCGATACAGTCGGTTTTATACGGCATCTTCCTCATAAACTGGTTGATGCATTTAGAGCCACTCTAGAAGAAACATGTAATGCCACATTATTACTGCATGTGATCGATTGTCATGATGAAGATCGTTTAGATAATATTCAGCAAGTAGAGCATGTATTATCAGAAATTGGTGCAGATGATATTCCAACCTTGATGGTATATAACAAGCTGGATTTATTAGATGATCGCAAACCGAGAATTGATCGTGATGAAGAGGGTGTGCCCAAACGAGTATGGGTGTCAGCTCAGACAGGTGAAGGGCTAGAGCTGCTGCGGCAGGTCGTTTCTGAGTTGTTAGGTGATGAAATTGTTCATAAAATCATTGAAATGACACCTGAGCTTGGAAAATTAAGAGCGCTGTTTTACTCAACTTCTGCCATCGTGCAAGAGAAGGCGGATGAAGAGGGGAGGGTGTTTTTAGAGATCAGAATGCAAATAGCTGACTTTGAAAAGGTATTGCGCCAGGCAAATATTTCTGAAGATCAGTTAAAGTGTCAAGGTGTTTCCTCTTAACCTCTGTATGTTATCCAAAGCTAAATATATCTAACGCACAGGTTTTAACAAATTCACACTAAAAGCTACGAGAAATCGTCTGTATTTACTACGCTTTTTATTTTTCTGTCTATACTCACACTAAGGCGTAAATTTTTAAGAAAGCATAAGGCTTTTCTTCATTGCATAGATGCAAATTTAAAAATGATTAATATAGGAAATTAGGGTATGTCATTTCGAAGCAGTCTCCTGGGTATGATGTTTCTTCCAAGCTTATTATTAGTGGGTTGTGGTGGAAATAGTGACTTTAAAATCGGTAATGGTGTCGGTAATTTTGGTGGTATTGATGAGCCTGCTGATACCACTGAAACAACTGATCCAGTTGATGGCTCTAGCCCTAATACCTCGAATGTAAGCTATTTACCTTTAGCTGTGTTAGAAAAATATAAAACTTTTTCTGGGGATAATTTTAGTGGGGATAACTTATTCCAAGGAGAAGCCCAATTCCCATTAATACCTGTTCATATGATTAATCCGATCAACGCGACCACACTAGAGTCTATAACTGATGCTTTAGCTAGTGATTATAAAGTCACGATTGATGGTATTGAAATAGATCCCCAAGAGAGCTTTCCTACATTACAAAAGATAATCGGTATGCCTGTCCAGCTTAAAACAGCTCTGGTTTTTGATACGAGTAATAGTATGGACTTAACTTCGACAGAGTACGATGCCTTAAAAGCTGAAGCTAAGTCTTATATAGATAAGGCTCAGGCGCACTCAAACTCGATTATTGCGAATCAAAAGTTTGTAGTATGGGAGTTCGATGAGATTGCGACAGATTTAACGCTTGGGTTTAGTAATGATGCAAATTATGTCAAAGGTCGAATTGATACAATAGAAAGAAATATTGGCACCTCAAGTAATCTGCATAAAGCGATTGTTAAGGTTGTTGGTCGCTATAAAGACACTAGTGCAACACCACCGATAGATTTCGATACGGATGGCGCAAATCAAGACCCTGTTACTGAAAATAGCAATGAAAGTGACGATGATAATGACTTGGTTGATGAAGTGAAAAGTGACGGCATTTACCTAACGCAAATAGTCTTATTTTCTTCTGGACAAGATTCTAAGTTAGAATTTGAACAGTCAAAGATGAGAGAAGCTATCCAGTCGCAGGGTTTCTTGAGTTATGACCCTATTGACCCTACGGCGGCTGACTCTTCCACAAGTACTGAAAACTTTACAGATAAACCTGTGTTTTATTATGTGATGGGTGGAACAACTTCGGGAACTACTTACCAAGCTTTAAGTGACTTAGCTGAAAATACGACTGCTTTAACTATTTCTGACGGTGTGTATGCTTTTAGTGATTCTTTGATAGATTTGCAGTTAGCGGCTATTGATAAAAGGATTGATTTAGATAATCAATATATTTATCGATATGCTTTTTTGCCCAGACAAGGTGATCATACGTCTATTTTTTCATCTAATAGTGCTAACTTTAACTATTCATTTACGACAGCTTATGCAGCAGCGTTCTTTACTGATCCATTCGATTTGACGAGTATGGGAACGCCTTACAATGAGCTGTCTTCATTAGTCGAAATTACAGGCCCTAATGGTGAATTCTTACCCGTGAATACTGCCAGTTTACAAAATGTTTCCACATTTAAACCCGCAACACGCTGGACGACTGAAACCTACCAAGCGGCAGACTACACTTGGACTATCACTAACGGAGCAGGCACACAAAACGCAGATGGCTCTTTTACGGTAACTTCGATAGCTGGTGCCTCTGCAACTCTGGAGGTTGAAAATACCGCGATCGTGCGAAATAATGAAACGGCTCGAATAACAATTACCAATTAGTACCATTTAAAGGCCGCTTAAGTGATTAGCGGCCTCAAAGTATTACCTTCCTTTAATACCTTCTAAATTTTCTTGCTGTCCTTTCTCAAGATCAATACTATGTTGCCCTTGCATTTAGCTTTGTATGCCCCATTAATAAAT
>CAXBDA010000104.1:0-8275 GCA_963974595.1 uncultured Oleiphilus sp.
TTACTTACAATCAGATTCAGATAATTTAACAGGATAAAGTATGAAAATTTGTAGTGTAGAGTTAAAAGGCAATGATGCGGTGATTTGTATGTTGACAATGGATGATGAGTTGTTTGACATTCCTGATTGTCGAGTACGAAAAGTAAGCATTGAAAAAACAACCAGCAGCAAACAATTAAAATTCTTCCAGCAAACGTTTGCAAAGTTAATGGTGGATTATCAAATAGACAGCGTCATTATTCGAGAACGCCCCACTAAAGGTAAATTCGCCGGTGGAGCCGTTGGTTTTAAGTTAGAGGCGGCGATTCAGTTGATCGAAAACCTGGATGTAGAATTAATGACACCGGCGCTCATCAAAGAATCCATTAAGAAAAACCCCATTCCCATTGCGTTTGATGAAACAGGTTTAAAGGGGTTTCAGGAAACGGCATTTGTAACAGCATATGCCTATTTTATGCACTTGAAATATGCTGATCCTGCTGAATAAGCTGCCTTATAAAGAGAGATAGTTGGCGATTTCAAATAAGTCTGGCCGGCCTTCTTCATAACCAAAATAGCAGATATCTTCTGTCTCATTCGTGTCGGGGTAAATGATGGCAATGGCAAATTCACATTTGTAGGTTTTGGCAAGGCTGTAAAGAAAATTTAGAGGATCTTTGAGTTTATGTTTTGCTTTGACTTGAATGCTGATTCCTAATTTTGGTTCACTGGTATCACCCTCAATGCTTTCTGATTCAGGTGATGAAGACAGTGAATGAATATTTTGCTTCTTATCCCCTATCCAGCCTGAAATTTCTTCTGATATCGGCGTAAAAATTTCATCTAGGCGTGAAGGCTCTATATCTGAATTATCGATATACATATGTAATTGCATTTTGTTGCGTCACTCTATAGTTTTTAATTTTTTATACTCTGAAATTTTTGCATTACTTAAGAAAGGCATTATACATAGAGTGTTCCAGAGAGCTTAAAATATTCATCCGCTTAGTTTGGCTAAACGGATTTAGAGTGGAGTTTCATTAACTAGCGACATAACAGAAGATAATTCACTTCGCTCTTCTCATATCTTTTTTGGCCAAACTCAAGGCCTTCAAAACATCTGCCCGGGTGATGACGCCTACTACTTTTTCAGCCTCGACAACGGGGTAAATTTTGGGGCCTTTTTTTATCATATCTTCCGCCAAATGCAGTACATCATAATCTGGTGATACAAATAATGGGTTTTTACGCATTATGTCGCCGGCAACTTGATGGCTATCGGAATAGTAGGTGTTGTTGAGCATCTGCTTGATGCAGTCTTGCTCGGTAATAAAGCCAACGAGCTTTTTTGAAGCATCGATAACGGGGCCACCTACGACTTTATCTTTTGATAAGGTTTTTACGACTTCTTCAACGCTGGTTTCAATATAAAAAATATGGCGTACTGGGTGCATAAATTCACGAACGTAAATTTTAGGTGTTTGCATCTTGCCTCCGAAAATAGCAACACTTGGGTTGCAGGTTAAGTTCTTTTTTTGAATGTTAGAAGAATACTACGATTTTCAGGAAGTTTTCTTTGATCACGGTCAATTCCGTCGATGTTTTGGGTAATGTCATTGCTCTTCATATTTTAAAACATAGTCATGAATGTAGCTTACTATTCGTTGCTTTGCTAGCCAGTTTGATAGCACTTCCAATAGTATTTCCTTATAATCCCAGCCCATCACGCACTAGCATCAAGATGCTGGTTCATCTAATAATTAAAGAATAAAAAATGAAAAAGCGAGCTGATACGGATCACTATCTCGAATTATTTTTAAATGATACTCCTCTGCTGGATCTACGTGCGCCCGTTGAATTTAAAAAGGGGGCATTTCCAAATGCAATTAATCTCCCCTTACTGACCGATGAAGAGCGCCATCTAGTCGGAACGTGTTATAAAGAACAGGGTCAGGAAAGCGCCATTCAGCTGGGACACGAGCTTGTTTCAGGGCAAACCAAAGCACAGCGTATTCAACAGTGGTTAACCTTCACGCGAGCTAATCCTCATGGATATCTATATTGTTTTCGGGGTGGTTTGCGTTCCAGAACGACACAGCAATGGATCAAAGATGCAGGCATTGAATTTCCACTGATCAAAGGTGGCTATAAAGCCATGCGTCGTTTCTTGATTGATGAGGTGGAAAAACTGAGTCAATTAGATAACTTTGTGGTGCTCAGTGGCCGAACGGGAACAGGTAAAACGCGCGTCTTAAAAAACTTAGACAACCATGTCGATTTAGAAGGCTTGGCGAAACATCGCGGTTCTAGTTTTGGTAGAATGTTAGAGCCACAACCTAGCCAGATCGATTTTGAAAATAGTGTGGCGATTGATCTTTTAAAGGCCAGTCAGAAAAAAAACGTACCCATCTATTTAGAAGATGAAAGCCGTCTAATTGGTCGTTGCGCCTTACCCTTACCCTTAAAAAACAGGATGGCTAACAGCCCCTTGGTGGTGCTCGAGTCCACCATAGAAGAGCGTATAGATGTCGTGCTGCAAGATTATGTGGTCGATATGACAGCAGATTTTATTGAGCGTGATGGTGCAGCAGCAGGCATCAAAAATTTTAGCCGATATCTTTTCGCCAGCCTTGATCGAATCGAAAGGCGCTTGGGCAGCGAACGAAAAAATAGCTTAATGGCCATCATGAAAGAAGCGCTAGTGCATCAACAAACTAACGTTGGCTTATCCTCTTTTGAGGGTCATAGAGCTTGGATAAAGCAATTACTCTACGAATACTATGACCCGATGTATGACTATCAACTTGAAAAGAAGGCTGAACGGATTATTTTACGAGGCGATAAAGAACGCCTAATGAAGGAACTGGTTAAATGACACGATTGAAGACAGCCCTGTTTTTTATTAGCTTATGCTATGGCATGCTTGCTGGTGCTAAAGACTTCACCTTTACCGCCATTCCTGACCAGGACAGTACGCAATTAGCACAGCGTTTTGGCAAAGTCGCGGCTTATCTTGAAACACACTTAAGCGTGAAGGTGGTCTATGTACCTGTAAAATCTTATGCTGCCGCGATTACGGCATTTATGAATGATCAAGTTCAATTAGCCTGGTTTGGCGGTTTATCAGGGGTACAAGCAAGAATGCGTGTACCTGGCTCTGAAGCGATTGCCCAAGGTTATGAGGATCAGTTTTTCAAAACATACTTTATTGCTCATGAAAGTGCGGGCCTGAAGAAAAATGAAAAACTATCTAAAAACATTGGAGGGAAAACGCTTACATTTGGTTCAAAAGGGTCAACGTCTGGTCGTTTAATGCCTGAATTTTATATTCGCGAGACCTTCAAAAAGTCACCCAATGAGATATTTCGTCGTGTCGGTTTTAGTGGTGACCATTCTCGTACAATTGCATTAGTAAACGCTGGCGCTTATCAAGTGGGTGTGGTGAATTATAAAGTGTGGCAAACCGAATTAGCTGAAGGAAAAGTAGACCCGAGTAAAGTTAAGGTTATATGGGAAACACCTGCCTACCCGGATTATCAATGGAGCATCCGTGGTGATGTCCATCAAGCTTGGGGCGAAGGCTTTTCAGAAAAAGTAAAACAGGCGCTTTTAGACATGAATGACCCTGATTTGCTCGCCAGTTTCCCTAGGCAAGGTTTTGTAGAAGCTAAAAATTCAGATTATCAAGCGATTTTGGATACCGCCAAAAGTATTGGTCTGATAGATTAATATGGCTGAACAGAGCGAATTTAACACACAGCCACCATTATTTTCGCTTGACAATAAGTGTATTGGCTGGCCGGATCATGATGTATTTAACGGGCTCTCACTCAAGATTAAACAGGGTGAGAAAGTCGCCTTAATCGGCAAAAGTGGGTCAGGTAAAAGTACACTATTGCGTCATCTATACCAGCAAAAAGCCCGAGAGATTGCTTTCTGCGAACAAAGCCCGGGGTTAGTGCCTGGCCTGTCGTGCTTTCACAATATCTATATAGGGCAGTTAGATCGCCATCACTTTTTATATAACGCTGTTAATTTATTCTTCCCCTTTAAATCAGAGCAAGAGAAAGTATCTGAAGTAGCCGCAGCCGTAGGTTTGTTGGATAAGCTTAAATCGAAAGCGAACGCTCTTTCGGGTGGCCAGCAGCAGCGCATTGCCTTGGCACGATGTTTATTCCAAAAGCAGTCAATATTTTTGGGTGATGAGCCTGTTTCGGCCTTGGATGAAATGCAGGCCGATGAGTTGCTTGGGGTGATTATGGCTACGCATGAAAGTGTTATCGTGGCCTTGCATCATACCCGGCTGGCACTAAAACATTGCGATAGAGTGATTGGCCTACAGAACGGCCAGATTATGCTTGACCAGCCAGCCAAACACCTCAAACAACATGATTTGAGCCAGTTTTATTCTGATGATCAGTCTTACCGCCTAAATACAAATAACGTATCTGAATTAGATCAACCCTCTCTTAGTTCTGTCGGTTAAGCATGTGGTCACTTCGTAAGGTCACCACTTCTTTCTTTGTTATTGCTCTTGTTTGCCTTTATCTATCTGATATTGCGGTGATTTCTGCCGACCCTTGGAGCGAGCTTAGCCGCATGGCAATGGGCTTTGTTCTGCCGTCATTCTTTTCCTGGCCTGAATTAATCAAAAGCGTCATCACTACCCTTGCCTTTGCGCTTGTTGGTGTCGCTGTAGCGGCAGTGTCAGGTTTGGTTTTAGCGCGCTTTTTTCATTGGCGAAGTGTGCGGGTTTTCTGCGCCTTTATTCGCTCTGTGCACGAATTATTTTGGGCGCTATTTTTCTTACAGATCTTTGGCCTGCAAACCTTAACAGGCCTATTGGCTATCATCATTCCGTTTACCGGAATTTTCACCAAAGTTTATGCGGAAATTATTGAAGAAACCGACCAGAAGCCACGTCACGCTTTACCCGCCAACTCCCTGAAAACCAGCTCGGCTTATCTATATACAAAGCTTGCTGCGGCATGGCCCCAGTTGATGATGTATACTCGTTATCGTTTGGAATGTGGCATTCGCAGTAGTGCAATTTTAGGTTTTGTTGGCCTGCCAACCTTGGGGTTTCATTTAGAGAGTTTCTTTAAACAGGGTGACTATGCCGAAGCGGCAGGCGTGCTATATGTATTCTTTTTGATAATTGCGACCATAAAGTTTTGGAGTCACCGACGCAGCTTATTGGTATTACTCGTCCTCTCGTTTTTTGCCTTACCTTTTGATTTGACGCTGCACACAGAAAATATTCTGCGTTTCTTAACACAAGATATTATTCCTTCCCCTTTGCGCTATGCTGAAAGCTGGTGGAATTTAGAGGTTTGGAAAAGCACTCTCGAATGGAGCGCTTGGCTTTTTAGCCATCAAATTAAAGAAGGTACGTGGAATACGCTCTTGCTTACGATGATTGCTCTGGTCGGTAGCGGAGTGATCACTATGGCCTTATACCCCTTTGTCTCACCGCTATTTTTTGGCAAAGGCATGCGTTGGCCGAGTCACTTGTTTTTAGTCATTATGCGTTCACTTCCAGAATTAATGCTGGCGTTTGTGATTGTGCTGATGATTGGGCCATCTATGTTGCCCGCCATTATTGCCCTAAGTTTACATAATGGGGCGATCATTGCACACTTATTAGGTCAGTCGACCAGAACAATGGCCTTGCGCCAAGACGCACCAAAAGGCATGAATTTATATCTCTATGAAGTGACGCCAAGACTATATCGCCCGTTTTTAGCTTTCTTATTTTATCGCTGGGAAGTGATCTTAAGAGAAAGTGCCGTCCTTGGGATTTTAGGTATTCACACTTTAGGTTTTTATGTCGATTCTGCCTTTGAAGAATTACGTTTTGATAGAGCCTTTTTCCTGATACTAATTTGCGCCATATTAAATATAACCGTGGATGCAGTATCGCGTTTCATTAGAAACAAGCTCAGGCTAACGGCCCTCCCTGAAATGCGTTAAGCTAAGTGTTCACCAACAGCTTGAGTGAGTTTTTATGCAGAAGACAAATGAATCACCCGTCATTCAAGACCTAGTATTGATAGGTGGTGGTCATTCCCATGCGATAGCCCTGAAAATGCTTTCCATGCATCCGTTAGCGGGCGTTCGTATTACACTCATTTCTAACGCTTGCTTAACGCCTTACTCTGGCATGCTGCCTGGTTTAATTGCGGGGCATTACACTTACGAAGAGGTGCATATCGACCTTGCGCGCCTATGTCGTGTTTTGGATATTCGTTTTATTGAAGATACTGTTATTGGTTTGGATCTAGATCACCAGTCTATCAGCTGTGCCAATCACCCGGATTTTCGCTATGACATATTATCCATTGATATAGGCTCTTCACCTGATATGTCTAGTATTCCGGGAGCTAAAGCGTTCACTCAAGGTGTGAAGCCGGTTGATGAATTTTTAAGCTACTGGGGGTCTCTTCAGGCTCGTATCTTAGCGCAAAGTTCAAATAATCAAAGTCTGAGTATTGCCTTAGTAGGTGCCGGCGCGAGTGGTGTCGAAGTCGCCTTGGCAATGCAATATGCCTTGCAGAAAAAACTTAAGGCTGCAAAACAAACCGCTGATATTCAATTTCATATTCTTTCTGCAACACAGGGTATTCTGCCTAGCCATAATCAAAAAGTACGTGACCGTTATCAGAAAGTTTTAGACCAGCGTCAAGTAAAGGTACATAAAGGCTTTAGAGTCTCTCGAGTTGAAAAAAACTGTTTATTCGATGACTCTGCTCCAGGAGAAAGCCTGCACTTAACAGCGGATGAAATCATCTGGGCGATTTCGGCATCCGCACCACATTGGCCGAAAGTGGCAGGTTTGCTTTGCAGTGATAAAGGTTTTATCCAAGTTAATGCGTGTTTACAAAGTATGTCACATCCAAATGTTTTTGCAGCGGGTGATATTGCGGATGTGCTTGATCACCCAAGACCAAAAGCCGGTGTCTTTGCTGTGAGACAAGGTAAACCCCTTGCTGAAAATTTAGTACGTGCCTTGCAAGGTAAAACACTCAAAGCCTTTAAACCTCAAACACGGTTTTTGAGCCTAGTGAGTACGGGTGATAAATATGCCGTTGCCTCGCGTGGTAATTGGGCTTTATCAGGTAAGTGGGTTTGGCGCTGGAAAGACGCAATTGATCAAAAATTTATGCACAGCCTGAATAAACTTGGTCTTAAGCAAAGCAGTACGAACAACAAAGAAAGCAAGCCTGGAGAGCAGGTGTCGATGCGTTGCGGTGGTTGTGGGGCAAAAGTAGGTCAGCCAATTCTTCAGCGGGTGATTAAAAAAATATCTCTGTCTCATTCAGAATTATTTTCACCCAAGGCTCAGATGTCACTTTCCGGGCCAGATGATGCGGCAGTATTTTCCGTCCCAGAAAATAAACACCTCGTACAATCTGTCGATGCTTTTCGACGGTTTATTGATAATGACTATCTCTTTGGCCAAATTGCGGCAAATCATGCGTTGGGTGATATTTTTGCTATGGGGGCCGAACCGCATAGCGCGCAAGCCATTGTGACTTTGCCTTTCGCCAGTGAAGAAAAAGTAGAGCAACAACTTTTACATTTAATGCTGGGTGCTTCGAAGGTCTTTGACGCTGCTAATATGCCGATTATTGGAGGCCACACGGCGGAGGGTAGCGAACTGAGTTTAGGTTTTGCGGTGAATGGTCTGGCAGAGCAAGATAAACTTCTCACGAAAGGAGGGCTTCAAATGGGTGACGTTCTGATTCTAACAAAGTCACTCGGAACAGGTGCACTCTTTGCCGCAGATATGCGCGGCCAGGCCAAAGGTGTTTGGGTGAAGTCTGCCATTGATACCATGCTGCATTCGAATCAGCGCGCAAGTGAGATTTTATTCTCGCATGGCGTCAAAGCCTGCACAGATGTCACCGGTTTCGGTTTAGCGGGCCACTTATTAGAAATGCTTCAGCCTTCTAAGTGCCGGGCTAAATTGAATCTAAACGCTTTACCGTTATTAGAAGGTGTCATGGCGTTAATGCAGAAAGGCTTTTTTAGCAGCTTGCATGAACAGAATAAACAGCTGGAACAAAAGATGATGGCTTATATTGACCTGGCCTTTGAGGGAAATCACCCCGTATTGAAAGAGATACTCTTCGATCCTCAAACTGCGGGCGGTTTATTGGCAGGGATTCCGGCAAATAATGCTCAGGCATGTTTGCAGGAATTGAAAGATTTGGGTTATCAGGATGCGTGTGTGATTGGTGAGGTATTGGAGAAATAATAACGCTCAATGATCGACAAATATCCGATCATTGAG
>CAXBDA010000105.1:0-8237 GCA_963974595.1 uncultured Oleiphilus sp.
CTCATTAATCACTAGCTTAGAAACTTTTGTCTCATCTTTCGACGTCACATAATAGGTAAATGCAACGAGAGACAGGCACACTACAAAAACCAGTAATGTTACCAGTAACTTCTTACGCTTTTTGGATTGTGTGATTTTAGTTATCTTTTGCTCTGCATGTTCAGCTTGCTGCTTTCTTATTAAAAGCTGTTGATCGAGAAGCTCCATCATTCTTGCATCATGTAAATTAACAAGACGGCAATAAGACCTGAAATATCCTTTTAGAAATACATCACTGGAAAATTCATCATAGTCTTCATCCTCAATGGCTTTGACAACCGAAGGACGTAAATGAAGTTCATGAGCAACTTGATCGAGAGATAAAGAAAGCTCTTCTCTTGCAGCCTTAAGAACCAGGCCAGATTTGGACGGCGTTTCTGACAGAGCATCTGACATTATCGCACCCCACTTGTTGTAGTTTGTTTTTGGCTACTTAAGTTCAAAAGATTAATCGCACTTTGATTTTCATCAGATTCAGGGTACATGTCATTTAAAAGATATACCAAACCAAGCGCCTGCTCCCTGCTTTTAAAGTACTTGGCTATTCTAATTCCCTGCCATAAACTCTGGGGAGTATACTTCATTCCATTTTCGCGAATCAAACGAACCAATCGATTATAATAGTGTTGGGCTTTATCAAAGCTGCCGCTCAAAATATAAAGCTCTGTTACACCGGATAAAGCGATACCATTTGATCTGTCGAGTTGAAGTGCCTTCAGATAAGCTTCGGTGGCTAAACCTTTATCACCAAGCTTTATTTGGCACAAAGCGATGTTGGAAAACACCTGAGCCCTACCCTCATAACGAGTGTCTTCAGAAGCTAGCATAAATTCTTTCAAAGCCTCTTTATAACGCTGCTGGGAAAATAAAAATGCCCCATAGTAGGTTCGGCCAGGCGTATATTTCGGATCAAATTCTATGGCCTGCTTAAATAACCCTTCTGCTTTTTCATTTTCAGCTTCCTGATGATAAATCAAACCCATTGAAGCGTTTGCAGAAGCATCTAAGGGATTTATTTCAAGCGCTCTTGATAAATGTTTTCGAGCGCGATGCAAATCATCTCGCTTAATGTATTCAAGGCCAAGCTGAACATAGCGTTCAACCGCAATATCAGGGTCTGCCTTATCTGTCAATGAGCTGTTTGTTGTTGTGACGCAAGCAGTAAGCCCGAATGCCAAGAATAAAATACAGAAAAATCCAAGTTGTATTTTCTTGAATATAATAAAACGACTATCATTAAACATATAATTTAGTGTTCTTCAGTTTTGTGTTTTGATTCGTTGCCAAAAAAATAAACTTAGGCTTGTTTTAGTTCTATATATCGAGCGCTTCTTCGAGTTCGATCTTCAACTTTACCAACCAATTGACCACAAGCGGCATCGATATCATCGCCTCTTGTCGTTCTTACCGTTGTGATGTACCCCCCTGCAATTAACCAATCCTGAAAGCAGCGCACTTCCATATTGCTCGGCTTTTTATAACCAGAACCAGGAAAGGGGTTAAATGGAATTAAATTTATCTTGCACGGTATATCTTTTAACAGCGCAATCAATTGATCTGCATGCACCTTTCTATCATTGACGCCGGCCATTAGCGTATATTCTATGGTAGCTTTGCGCTTATCGGATAGTTGATCCAAATAGTTTTTAAGGGACGTCAATAACATCTTTATTGGATATTTTTTATTGACGGGAACTAATTCATTTCTTAATTCATCATTTGGTGCATGAAGGGATATTGCGATTGAGGCATCGGTAAACTCAGCTAATCTATCCATAGCAGGAACAACACCCGCCGTACTAATCGTTAAACGTTTTTTAGATATACTATAGGCGAAGTCATCCATCATGATGCTGATCGCATCCATGACATTGTCAAAATTAAGTAAAGGTTCACCCATCCCCATGAAAACGACATTAGTAACAGGTCGGTCTTTGTTGCGGTCAAGGTTTTCGAATGAAGCGATGGCATTCCATATCTGACCCACGATTTCTTCAGTACTTAAATTCCGATTAAAGCCCTGCTTGCCTGTCGAACAAAAGCTACAATCCAGAGCACAACCAATCTGAGAGGATATACATAAGGTTCCCCGGTCACCCTCTGGAATTAATACAGTTTCTATACTGCTGCCACCCGGCATTTTCATTACCCACTTACGAGTTCCGTCAGATGAAATATTTTGCAGAATCACTTCCGGGCCTTGAATCATGGCCACTATTTTCATTTTTTCGCGCAACGCCTTACTGATATTTGTCATTTCGTCAAAATCATGCACACCAAATTGATGTATCCACTGCATGACTTGTTTTGCTCTGAAAGGCTTTTCACCCATATCAGCAAAGAAGTCGATCAGCTTCTGACGAGTTAAGCCGAGAAGGTTGACCTTAGTCGTTTCAGTCACATCAATTGTCATGGAATTTAACCTTTCTCTAGCCTATACATACGAATCTTTCTGATTCATTAACGTTAATTATAAGACCTATTTTAAAACGACAAAAAGCAGGAGTTTTTCTTGGTTTATCCATAAAAAACAACCTGCTTGATTTAAGGCTTACTGAGCCTTATGCGCGCGAGCAAATCTCATCATTAGAGAAAAAGTACGCTATTTCACGAGCCGCTGATTCTGGTGAATCTGAACCATGCACGGCATTTGCATCAATAGACTCAGCAAAATCAGCTCTAATGGTGCCTTCAGCTGCTTCTTTAGGGTTGGTTGCACCCATAAGGTCACGATTCATCGCGATAGCATTTTCACCTTCCAACACCTGAACAATGACAGGGCCAGAAGTCATGAACTTAACCAAGTCACCAAAAAAAGGACGTTCTTTATGTTCAGCATAAAAGCCTTCAGCTTTTTCGTTACTCAATTGCTGCATTTTTGAAGCAACAATTTTTAAACCATTTGATTCAAATCTGCTGTAAATTTTACCGATAACATTCTTTGCAACTGCATCAGGTTTAATAATTGATAAAGTACGTTCTACTGCCATGATTTGGCCTCCAAAAAGTAAGTGAAAACAATATTAGGAATTTTGAGGCCAAATTATACAGGGCAAACAACAAAAAAGACACTCAACAAATATATGATTAAGTAAGTTTAAATATTTCAATTAAGCGCTTAATTTTCCAAGAACTTCCAGCAATTTATCTGCCGCAAAATTGATCTCTTCTTCTGTACTAAAGCGACCAAAAGAAAAACGTAAAGCACTTAGGGCCTCAAGTTCAGAAACCCCCATCGCAGTTAATACATGTGATGGAGACACGGTTGCCGAATTACACGCCGAGCCAGATGAGACAGCCAACATTGGCAACGCCGATAACAAAACCTGCCCATCTACTCCCCCGAATGTAAGATTAACAATCCCTGGCACAGCAGAGTCGATACACCCGTTTAACGAAACACAAGACACTTTCATCACCTTGTTAAGAAACAGCGACTTAAGCATATTCAATTTATCCATGTCTTGCGCCATACGCTGAAAAGCAAGTTCAAAGGCACACCCCATACCCGCTATTTGATGTGTGGGTAATGTTCCTGAGCGCATACCTTGCTCATGCCCACCCCCATGAATCTGAGCTGGTAAGGTGAAATCCGGTTTACGCCTAACATACAACACCCCTACCCCCTTCGGGCCATAAACCTTATGCGCACACATAGAAATCAGGTCAGCCTTAATCAGAGAAGTATCAAGCGGTATCTTACCTGCACTTTGCGCGGCATCAACATGGTAAACTATGTTATTTTCAGCAGCCAGCTCACCAATAGCGTGTATATCTGTTATAGAGCCTGTCTCATTATTAACATGCATGGTTGAGATCAATATCGTATCAGGCCTGATGGCCTTTTTGACTTCATCAACCGAAATCTCACCTGTTGCTTCAGGCTTTACCCAGGTAATTTCAAAGCCCTGTGTCTCTAGGTAAAGCAAACTATCTATAACAGCTTTATGTTCAGCAAGTGACGAAACAATATGCTTACCTTTTTCCGAGCAAGCATAAGCAACACCTTTTAGCGCTAAGTTATTGGCTTCTGTCGCACCTGAGGTCCATACAATCTCTCTAGAGTCAGCGTTTAATAATCTTGCGACCTGCTTCCTTGCTTTTTCGACAACAGCTTCAGCTTGCCACCCATACAAGTGAGATCGAGAAGCGGGGTTGGCAAACGTACCGTCGAGCGTTAGACAAGACTGAATAACACTCGCAACATCAGGATCGCAAGGTGTGGTGGCGGCATAATCTAAATATATTGGGGTTTTCATTGGAAAAGACGCTTCGCTTTGACAAATAAGGATGGAAATTAATTTAGAGGAAGGGTATCAAATATTCAAAAGCTGAGCATTGATTAATTCAGCCCGCCGATCTTGACGAAGTGCGGTAATTTGCACCTCTCGCTTATTCATTAAGTCTTGCAGTGAAATATTACTTAAAAAACTATGTATCTGGAGACTAAGGTCTAACCACAAGTGATGAGTTAAGCATGTTTCGCCTTCCTGACAATCCCCTTTTTCTTTGCAGCGCGTAGTATCTAGAGATTCATCCACAGCGTTAATTACAGCTGCAATTGATATTTCGGATACAGCTTTATTTAACAGATAACCGCCACCCGGGCCACGAATACTTTTTACAAGTGATTTATGCCTAAGCTTTGAAAACAGCTGCTCTAAATATGAAAGTGATATTCCCTGGCGAGCAGAAATATCAGAAAGCGCTACAGGGTCTTTGCACGCATGAAGCGCAAGATCCAGCATGGCCGTAACAGCATACCTACCTTTGGTAGTTAGTCTCATAAGTAGAAAACCACTCGTTAAATAAGCAAAAAATTATCTATTACCTGAGTAATTTAATCAAGTATTAACTTCTAGATATGCAGGTATAAAACAATTACTTGGCATCCTCTTTGAAGCAACCTATATCATCATCATTAATTGATGGTACATCTTCATTTCGATAGGTGTTATCAATTTTTTTCAAGACCTGGCACATACCATTGAGCCTTTCGTCTACTAAATGCATGTGGTCAAGCATACTTCTTATTGAGCGCGCGACAGGATCAGGCATATCATCACTCAGACCATAAGCATCAAACCCGAAATTCTCTTCCATCTTCTTACGTTTTGATTCATCAGGATTCGCGTCCAAAGGCCTTACTGACTTAAGAATAATTCTCCCCGGAATGCCGATTACAGTCGCTTCAGCTGGCACCTCTTTAGTAACGACTGCATTTGATCCGATTTTAGCATTTTCCCCCACCTCAAAAGGACCTAGAATTTTAGCGCCAGCACCAACAACGACACCATCTTTGAGTGTTGGGTGACGTTTACCTTTATTCCAACTTGTACCCCCCAGGGTTACGCCTTGATATAAGGTAACATCATCGCCTATGATCGCTGTCTCCCCAATCACAACCCCCATACCATGATCAATAAAAAAACGACGACCGATTTGCGCACCGGGATGAATTTCTATGCCCGTTAACCAACGACTAAAAGTAGATAAAGTACGACCTAACCAGCGGAAGTTTTTCTGCCACAACTTATGTGCAAGGCGATGCAAAATAAGCGCATGCAAACCAGGGTAATTCGTCAACACTTCAAAGGTGTTTCTCGCGGCAGGATCACGACTAAATACACTTTTAATATCACCTTTTAAGCCTTCGAACATAAACTGACCTTCTTTAGTTTTTTATATAAAATTAGTTATTAACCAAGCTATCATCTACGAGAAGCTTTGTGAATGGATGTGAGAATTCCACGTAAAATATTAACTTCCATCTTATCTAAATGAGCTCGTTGAAAAAGTCTTCTTAAGCGAGTCATTAATTGCCTAGGGTTATCCGGATTGTGGAATTCAGTTAGTATCAATGTTTTTTCTAGATGCACAATAAAGCCTTCAACATCATCAACAGAGGCTAGAGGTTCATCCCAGCCCGCATCATTCGGCGACAAGACAGGGAATAAACTTTTCTGACCCTCATCGTTTGAAGTTAAAAGCGCCATCCTAAGCTCATAACAAATCACCTGCACCGCCATGGCTAAATTTAAAGAAGAAAATACTTCAACAGCGGGAATATTCACATGATAGTGGCATCTCTGTAGCTCGTCATTACTCAGCCCACTGGCCTCCTGGCCAAATAAAAAAGCAATTTTAGGGATATCTGATTCTGAATTTTCATGCGTAAGCAACTGCAGTATTTGCGTCGCGCAATCACGAGGATTCATTAATGGCCAAGGCATTTTTCTATTTCTAGCACTTGCTCCAACCAATACATGACAATCTGAAACAGCTTCATCCAGAGAACTAAATGTTTTTGCATTTTCAAGCACATCTTCAGCACCAGAAGATCGGCGCAAGGCTTCATCTTCCGACAAGACCTTATTAAATTCTGGATTTACAAGAATAAGCTCACTTAACCCCATGTTTTTCATAGCCCGCGCGACTGCACCTACATTACCTGGATGAGTCGTGCGCATAAGTACAATTTTTACGTGTTTCGCGAAGAAAACTTGATTCATGAATGATGATTCCCTTGTGTGTCAGCGCCATCGAAAATAAGCATACTGGTAATAGATGCTGGGTTAAGCAGAGACTTAAACGAATCCATTAAGCCGCGCGTATCGGAAGGTACTTGTTGAGAAAGCAAAATGAGTCCTGAATTTTAATATAAAGTCACATAAATAAATGGCACGACAGTTTACCGTTGTTTAGAGGTAGATGGGAGAGGAAAAACACAATAGTGTTTCTCTTTAGAATATTTGATATGATGCGCGCACGTTAGTCAGCGGCACCTTATCGTGCGTTGCACCTAACCTTGTTCTTTATCAATTTATTCTTTTGTTTTTACTTTTAAACCATCAGTGGGCTAGTATGCAACCGATATTAAACATCGCTCTAAGAGCTTCTCGTCAAGCTTGTGAATATATAACGCAAACTATTGATAAAAATGACCCTAAACCTTCAGAGTCATACGCCAATGCAAAACTTCTCAGCCATCTCGAAGAAAGCCTTCACCAAAACTTTTACGATGCTTTAAAAAAAGCCAACCCAACACACTTTATCATTGGTCTTGGTGAAACATTAGAAAAAGCTAAAGATGATAGCTGGCAGATAAACAATATACACAACCCTGAACACCTGCTTCGCAAACTCCCTTCCTGTGCTTTTTCTTTATTACATAAACACCAAGGAAAACCTCAAAATACATTATTAGTCAGCCCGTTTAGTAACCTTGAGTTCACGGCAACTCGCGGCAGCGGTGCTACTTTAAACGGTCGAAGAATTCGTTGCTCATCAACCAAAAGTTTAGATGAGGCAGTGATCGCGACTAATGCCTTAAAGCAGTTTACAGAAATACAAGAAAGGCATGTTCTGGCTGATTTTACAGCTGAACTTTCATCGCAAGTCAAGCAAGTATTAGCTAGCTACTGCGATACTTTGGATATTGCCATGGTGGCTTCAGGGCAAATTGATGCCGCTATTTTGACCAATGTTAATTATCATGAAATTGAATCAGCCCTTTTATTATGTCAAGAAGCGGGCGTATTAACGGGTACCTTTAATGGTACGCCATTTTCATCTAAAGAAAATAAACTTATTGTCGCTAATCCAAAATTATTCAAAGGCTTAGTACAAAGATTCAATGGATTTCAAACACGCTTTTAAACTTTCTTTAGCCATAAAAAAACCGAAGAAATCTTCTTCGGTTTTTTTATGGCTAAAGCTAAATAACATACCTAGGGCATCTGATCTAACTCTTCTCCTTCCTTTTCGACAACAGGTGCGATTAAATCTTCTTTCGTAATACCCATGAGTAAAAGAATATTACTTGCAACATAGATTGATGAATATGTACCTATCACAACCCCCACAAGCAAAGCTTTGGCAAAACCGTTAATCATCTCCCCACCAAAAAAATATAAAGAAACAAGAACCAGAATAGTGGTTAATGAGGTCACAATGGTTCGCGATAATGTTTGGGTGAGTGACACATTTATCACTTCTAAGGGTTCTATTTTCCTGAGTAAACGAAAGTTTTCTCTAATCCTGTCGGCAACGACAATCGTATCGTTGAGAGAGTAACCGATTACAGCTAAAAGTGCGGCTAGAACAGTTAAGTCAAAATCCCAGCCCAATATTGAGAACACGCCTATCACGATAATAACATCATGTATTAATGCCGCCACAGCACCCACAGAAAATTT
>CAXBDA010000106.1:0-7950 GCA_963974595.1 uncultured Oleiphilus sp.
GGCTTTTAACCAATTGGTCGCAGGTTCGAATCCTGCACGACCCACCACTTTTTCTTCAATGTTGTTCATTGATTATCACAATTTGTTTAACCTGCGTTTCATTTTTTTGAAAGTAGGTGCAAAACCCAGCGGGTCGTTAGCTCAGTTGGTAGAGCAGTTGGCTTTTAACCAATTGGTCGCAGGTTCGAATCCTGCACGACCCACCACTTTTTCTATCCCCATTCAACATAATATAGTCAATTTATATTTGATCATCTTGCCGTTTCGCATTATTCTTCGGCCGCAGATTTTGCTGTTTTAAATTTTAGTTTTAACTGAATGAGAGTGTAATGAGTCAAATAAGTGATCGAATTTTAGTTCAAGAACACCTTGCGCATGAACGACTAGCATCTCGCGAGAATGATGAAGTAAAACTTGCTGACTATAAACTTAAGGTAGCAGAGCTTCTTAGGCAGAAAAATGCCGTTTTAGTCGCTCACTATTACACAGACCCTGTTATACAGTCTCTTGCTGAAGAAACAGGCGGCTTTGTTTCTGACTCTTTAGAAATGGCTCGATTTGGTCGAGATCATAAAGCTGACACCTTAGTCGTTGCGGGTGTTAAGTTTATGGGGGAAACAGCAAAGATTCTAAGTCCTGAAAAAACAGTACTAATGCCAACACTTGAAGCGACTTGTTCTTTGGATGTTGGCTGTCCAATAGAAGAATTTTCAGCATTTTGTGATCAACACCCTGACCATACAGTCGTTGTCTATGCTAATACATCGGCGGCTGTAAAAGCACGAGCAGACTGGGTGGTGACATCAAGTATTGCTTTAGATATTGTCAGATACCTTGATAAGCAAGGTAAAAAGATTTTATGGGCTCCTGATCAGCACCTTGGCAACTATATACAATCCCAAACAGGTGCAGAAATGCTTATGTGGCAGGGCTCTTGTATTGTTCATGAGGAGTTTAAAGGACAAGGCTTGGTTGACCTACAAAAAGTTTACCCCGATGCCGCCATTTTAGTGCACCCAGAATCGCCACAAAGTATGATTGAACTTGCTGATGCTGTAGGTTCTACGACACAACTTATCAAGGCTTCTCAAGATTTGCCAAATGAGACCTTTATTGTTGCTACTGACAATGGCATCTTTTATAAAATGAAGCAGCTTTCGCCTGAGAAGGTATTTATTGAAGCTCCAACGGCTGGTTCAGGCGCGACATGTCGCTCCTGTGCGCATTGCCCTTGGATGGCAATGAATGATCTTGAATCGCTTTATCAGACTCTATTGACGGGTTCAAACGAGGTTGAAGTAAATGAAGTTTTACGTCAAAAAGCGCTAATACCACTTAATCGAATGTTAGGCTTTAAGATCTAAGGTCTTATCAGAGCAGGGGGTCATGTTTAATCTTATACAGCTCATTCATGCGTTCTTGAATCTTAGCTGTGATTGTTTCCACTTTGTTTTTCTTTAAGGCAAGGTTGAGTTGTTCAATTGCTGTATCTGTTCTATTTGTCAGAAAATAATATTCTGCTCGGGCAATATGTAACTCAACGATATTACCCGCCAAGCCATGAGCTTCAGCCAACTGGTACCATATCATAGGGTTCTCATCATAAAGCCTGCTAAGCTTTACTAGAATTAGTTCATAATCATTGATTAAATTATTTTTTAAGTAGAGTTGCGCTAAGGCGTCTGCAATAGGGTAGTTTTTTGGGTTTTTTGATAATGCTTCTTCTAAATTTGCGATTGCTTCTTTATTTTGATTGTTTGCCTGAAGCGCGAATGCATGAATAATTCTCAGAATGATTTTTCCCGGGTGGCGCTTAAGTAGTTCGTTTAGCAGTTGAAGTGCTTCTTTCGGGGCTGTTTCTACTTGGCTATACGCAAGCCCAAACGTTGCTGCATCAATATTTTGCGAATTCCCTTTAGATAATATTGATTGAAAATATAACTTTGCTTTTTGAGGTGATTCAGCATAGTCGGTTATAACTATATTACGACAGAGGTGATAGTCTAGAGTGTCTTGATATTTTGCGACAGGGAATTGACTCGCTCTATTTCTTGAATCTGCAATACGTGTTTCGGAAAGTGGATGAGTCGATAAGTATTCAGGTCTTGCATCCCCATCAACTCTGGTTTTTCGGTACATTCTTTCAAACATACTTGGCATAGCGCGAGGGTCATAATTGGATTGATGCAATATATCTATACCAAGTCTGTCAGCCTCTTGTTCATTCTTTCTGGAAAAACGTAATTGTTGATCGACACTTAAGGCCTGAGTGCTTGTCAATGCGGCTAAACCTGCATCTGAACCTGTAGTGGCTGCTAATACAACGCTCGCCAAAATACCTGCAAGCATTAACGGTGTTGAGAGTTTTTGCTGTTCCAGTTGGCGTGCATAGTGACGTTGGCTAAGGTGGGCTAACTCATGCGCGATAACAGAGACAAATTCTTGCTCATTCCCTGTATTAAAAAATAAGCCTGCATTGATACCAATAATGCTTCCAGGCACAGCAAAGGCATTTAAGCTTGGGCTGTCAACGATGACAAAGCGAAACTCTCGGTCAATGACCTGTGAGTTAGGTGCCAAGGTATATACAAGGTTGCTAAAATAGTTTTCTACAATAGCGTTACTATAAATACGGGTTTGTTGGCGTAAAGATCTTAACCAAGCTTTACCTAAAGCCTTTTCTTGTTCAATTGAGACAAGTGATGAAGAAGAGTTTCCAATGGTTGGTAAGGTATCGTGAAGCGTTTCGTTTGACTTCTTTGCGAATAATTGTGTTGACGCAAGCAATACGCCTAAAAATAATGTTAATTTTAGTTTTTGGTGCAAAGTCATTCTGATAGCAATGCTCGGAATATATTATTGATTAAATAATACTGGCAGTTAATCCTTAAAAAGGAAAGCGACAAGGTGTTAAAAAGCTTATAACTTGCACTTATAACTTGAAAGCGCGATGCATAAACAAATCGTTATTTTATAACTATTTATATTCTATAGGCTCTTCTATATGATGCCGTTACCTTTTTGTGAGAGATTTCTTTAAATGCATTATGATTACCTGGTTGATGCCACCCATGAAACTTGTCCGATGCCCTTGTTAAGAGCAAAACAACAACTCAACAAAATGGACGAAGGAGAGTGTGTTAAAGTGTTGGCGGCTGATGCAGCATCTGTCCGGGATTTCGCTTCTTTTATTTCTTTAGCCGGGCATGAATTATTTTCTGAAGTAATAAACGGTGAGGGCGATTCTGAAATATACCAATACTTCATTATTAAGCGTTAATTCTTAACAGGACACTTTTATGATTAAAGTCGTTAAATCTTGGATTGAACGTTACTTTTCAGACGAAGAAGCCGTTATTTTATTTTTATTATTAGGCGGTGGTTTAGTTTTTATTGTGTATTGGGGCGATATTTTAGCGCCCGTTATTGCAAGTATTATTTTAGCGTATGTCTTGCAAGGTTTGGTTGCTTATCTTCGCTCAAAAGGTGTCAATAATCTCGTTGCGATTTATCTTTCCTATTTGTTTTTTTTAGGCACCGTTGTGGGTTTCTTCTTTTCGGTATTACCTTTAGTCTGGCGTCAGTTAACGTCTTTAATTAGAGACATGCCGGATATTGCCACCAAGCTGAAGAAATTAATTTTTAGTCTCCAAGAGGAGTACTCAACACTGATTACGCTTCAGGAATTAGATTTGATGCTTCAAAATCTGACATCTGAAATGGCTAATTTAGGTCAATGGTTGGTCTCACAGTCGCTCGAAGGTTTGCCTATATTTATCACTACGATGATATACCTGATCGTGGTGCCTATCCTCGTGTTCTTTTTTATCAAAGATAAAGACAGAATATTGTCATCAATTGTCAGTTTTTTACCTAAAAATAAACGCTTGATGACACAAGTATGGGATGAAATGAGTCGTCAATTTGCAAATTATGTACGCGGTAAAGTGGTTGAAATTGCTGTGGTAGGGGGGTGTACCTACATTGGGTTTGTGTTTATGGGGTTGAATTATTCGGCTTTACTCGCCATTTTGGTTGGTTTGTCTGTTGTTATTCCTTACATAGGCGCTATTTTAGTCACCATTCCCGTTGCAATGATTGCCTTATTTCAATATGGCTTAAGTGACGCCTTCTATTACGTGATGTTGATTTTTTTAATCATACAAATGATTGATGGAAACGTTCTTGTTCCGTTATTATTTTCCGAGGTTGTTAACTTACACCCAACGGTTATTATTATTGCGGTTCTCTTTTTTGGTGGTATTTGGGGTGTGTGGGGTGTCTTCTTCGCCATTCCTCTGGCAACGATGATTAAAGCAGTGTTTACAGCCTGGCCCAGGAAAAATGATAGCCAGACAAAATCATTATCCTAAAGTCTGGAGTAATTAAAGAGCACAAAACTCGACTAATTTTTCTTTTTAAATTATTTTCGATTCAGTATAGTCAAGCAGCTATCAAGCCTGATAGTTTGTGTAGTAACGTAACGATAAAAAACTTAAAAATTAAGGGACCCTTATGTCAATTTCTAGTGAGCTAATTAACGAAATGCGCGTTTTAGCTATGTATGACTTATCAACAACCCAGCAAGGTATAAAGGTGCATCACCATGATGCGGATCAAGAAATAATCGCAGCAACAGAAAGGCTTTTTAATAAAGGAATTATTTCACAAATTGATGGCGGGTATTTAACTGGTTTAGGTCGAGATGCGGCTTTACATGTCCATGATTTGCTTACGATATTGAGCACTTCGTAGTATCAATGCCGCAAAATAGAACCATTTCAAGCGATTTACTCATCTCGTTATTTTCGGGCGCGTTGCACCAAAATGTAAACGTACAAAACATTTTAAAAAATTTACAACTAGAAGCACTGCTTGAAAACTTAGACAAATATTCAAGTAGTACCAAGGCCAGAATAAATATTGATGTTTTGGGGCCTTTGCTGAGAAGCTTATGGCATGAAATGGGGGATGAAGCGAGTGGCTTTCTCAGGCGGCCATTAAAAATTGGCATGTTCAGCATGATGTGCCATTCAATTATAACGGCAGGTAATTTACGCCGAGCATTGTTAAGAAGTGCGAAATTTCTAGAGTTGCTCAATGACGACTTATCTATCGAGCTTATAGAGCGTGGTGATGAAGCTTGGTTAACCGTTCACTACAGTAACCCGCATCAGTTAGACAGTGTGTTCTTTGTGACATCCATTTTCGTGATTTGGGTTAGATTATCTTGTTGGCTTATCCAGCGTTCAATCTTATTGGAACGAATCGAATTTCAATTCCCTGAACCCATATATAGTGACGAATTTGACTTAATGTTTCCCTGTAGACATAAGTTTTCCGGGCAATTTAATCGTGTTATTTTCAGTAAGAAATTCCTATCCCTTCCAATTTCTCAGAATGATGAGTCATTGACCCAGTTCTTGCATCAGGCTCCTGAGTCTCTTTTAACCCAATATCGCTCAGATGAGAGTACGAGCGCACAAGTGAAACGATCTCTGATCAATCGACATGGAATGATGGTTGAATTAGAAAATAAAAGTTTTGATGATGTCGCAGATGAACTAAATATGACCACGCATACCATTCGGCGCCGCTTAAAAGATGAAGGGAATAGTTTCCAGGAAATTAAAGATAGTATTCGAAGAGAACAAGCCCTCACGCTTTTGGAAAACAAGAATCTGAGTTTATTAATGATTTCAGAAAAACTCGGCTTCTCGGAAACGGCAGCTTTTGCTCGTGCATTCAAAAAATGGACAGGGCTAACGCCAGGTAGTTATCGCTCTACTTTAGATTAGGTAAGTCATTACCTTGGCTAATAATTAGCGCGAAGCATGCTTTGATATACATCTGATAACCCCAAGCCAGCTAAACATGAGCGCATCAAAAAAATACTGCTTTATTTATTTTAGTGGATGGAAATTTATTGATAAAAAGGTTCTAAGGTTTTTGCCTTTAACTTCGAGTTTGTTTTATTTTGCTTGCTGGTTTTTTTAGCTTCAAGGTTATGATGCTGCCTAAAAGCCTTTAACTCATCGATTAACTTAGTCTTATCATAATCACCCGACGCACTGGGTGAGTACAAACCTTGTTCATATGCCTTAAGCCGCTCATAGATAGTCGGTGCTAGCTGCTTTATGTCTTGTAAACTGGCTATTTTAAGCGAGGGGGTTAACGCTTTTTGATTCACTTCAAGCCAGGTTAAAACTATTTGAACCATAGATTTATCATCTGCCTTGACGCTGCTGACTGCTTTATTAAATAATGTTTTTTCTTCTATTTGTGTTTGCTGTTTGGGTGTGGGAATAGCGTGTAATTTATCCCTTAGTTCACGAACTTTTTTGGCGAAGTATACGCATGTGACTAACCATAGTAGCAGTAAGATACCCGAAATAGTTTGCCATAAATGGTTGTTATTACTTATATTCGAAGCTGTATTATCCAGTATTAGCGCGTCATTAGGGTCGATACTATCTGTCTGGTCAATTTTCTCAGTAGCTTGTTTTGAGTCTTTTGTCACTTGTTTGGGTTTGGTGTTGATCAGCGGTAAATCTGGATTGACTGCTATTGATAGCTTTTTAGCTGGGATAATAGCAACACGCTCGACGTCGTTTACCGTGTCCCACCAAGGAATTCTAATTTCATTCAACTGAATGTCGCCATTTTTGATTGCCACCACAGCAAATGAGTCGGTCCGTTTAGCCTGGGCGCCAGATTCATGCAGAATAGATTCTGTTTGTGGTTTATCTGTATAAAGCTTATATAAAGGGCTTTCAGGCATAGTAATGGGTGGTAACCCTGAACCTAATAAACCTAATGCTGATAACTCGACTTTGCGGGTGATCGAATCACCTACTTGAAGAGCGTCTGGGTCACCTTGCCATTCTTCATTTAAAAATAAACTCGTTGCCGGTAACCAGTTTTTACCCGTGAAACCATTTGCTGGTGGCTTGATAGACATCTCTACTGAATCTGACATATCTTTCATTCGGGTGCGACGGCCATGCTTCAGCGACACGCCTTGAAATGTTTGCTTATCGATCGTTAACTTACCGCTCTTTTGAGGAAAGATAAGATATTGGCGCTCAACAACTTCATAGCGTTGATTATAAGCCATTCTGTAATATTTCTTTTGCTCGCCAAAGGGTTCGATAATGGCTTCAGTCGAAGAGGGGTCACTTAATTCACCGTTTACAAGGCCCTGAGTGTAAAGTCTTAGAGTGTAAATTATTTGTTCTTGAACGTAGGCCTCTGTTTTATCCGTTTCAACTTCAAGAAATATCGCCGGTGGTTCAGATGAATTTTTGGGTGCCTTTCCTTCAATAACTGTTACTGTAATAGGCGCGGTTTCTGCATCTTTATATTTCATAGGGGGTATTTCAAGAATGCCCACATTTTTAGGTGCAAGTGTATAGCGCCAAACTACCTGAGCTTTGCTTTCGCCATTGATAGATTGCATATTATAGCTTTGTTGTTTGTCTAGAATTTCAAAGTCTTTTTCTAAGTCTGTTGTTTCTGGTGACTCATCTTGACCTAAACTAAAATTCATTAAACCACCAAAACTGAAATCCATATCTATTTGACCTTGAATGGTTAAGTTTAAGGTATCCATTTCATAAACTTTGTTTCTGTCTACCATCGCGTTTAATTGTGTTTCTGCAAAGGTAGATAACGAGACAAAAGACAAAAATGCAATAAGGTACAATTTTAGTGTTTTAATGTTTACCATATCGGGTCACCTTTCTGTCTTTCATTAGTTTGTGCTCTGGCTCGTTCTTGTGCTTGTTGTTCGAATTTTCGTCTTAATAATGCCCCAGGATCATCGGGCACCCTGCGCATCCATTGCTCATAAGATTGCTGATCTTCTTCGCTTAACTCTTCTTTATATTCTGCTTCTTGAGTAGCTGAAGATTCTTCTGAGTCTTTTTGTTGCTCTTGACTCTGCTGTTG
>CAXBDA010000107.1:0-7786 GCA_963974595.1 uncultured Oleiphilus sp.
ATCAGTATTGATTATAATTTTACAGAGCATTTTAAAGTGCAAGGGTATCTCGGTCTAGAACAATTGGCAGGCCAAGTTACGAGTAGCGTGCTTGTTGAAGATGCCGACATTATAAAAGCTAGCTTAGGCATTGCTTATACTTTTTAAGCTTAAGACCCTTCGGAAACTGCGATATCATTAATTAAACGACGCAACCATTGGTGATCTGCATTATGGTGAAGCAATGGACTCCAGGCCATTTTTAATTCAAAAGGCGGAATATCAAAGGGGGGTTCCTTTAGTACAAGTTTGGAACTACTCGATTTTAGTTTGGCCGCCCTAGATGGCAGTGTCGCCACAAGGTCATGCTGCTCTGCTAGCAACATCGCTACTTGGTAATGCCGCGTAAACACACTGATATTACGCTTCTGACCAATTCTATCCAAAGCTTCGTCAACCCAGCCCAAACGCTGAACATCATTTGGGTTAACCCCCACCCCCACACCAAAGCCCGTTTTACTGACCCATATATGGCTTGCTTTTAGATAATTATGTAAGTCAAAACATGAAACAAGTGGATTGTTAGCACTCATTAGGCACGAGAAGGTATCAGACCATAATGTTTTTTGGTGAAAAGACTGGGGAAGCGTATCAAAGCGGTTAATCGCCATATCAACCCTGCCCTGCTCAACATCCTCGAATGAAACATCACTCGGCGTTAACACGTCTAGCGTGATATTGGGGGATTGCTTCCTTACTTCACTTAACACTGCAGGAATCAACGTCGATTCTGCATAGTCACTCGCCATAATTCTGAAGACACGCTGACTATGAAGGTCAAACTCTCTGTCGGGCTGAATTACTTTTTCAATGTTGAACAATATTTCACGCACCGCTGGTTTTAAAGATAAGGCTAGGGACGTCGGTACCATTCCATCACTGGTGCGAACCAATAATGGATCTTCAAACAAAAGCCGTAAACGCTTCAAGCCGTTACTCATAGCTGGCTGCGTAATGCCTAGATGACTGGCTGCTTTAGTTACATTTTGCTCACGTAATAATACATCCAGGTGTACAAGTAAGTTTAAGTCAATTGAGTTTAGATCCATGTATATAGCGCCCTAAGCTAAGCAAACAATATTACACTTCATGATAAAGAGCGCTACCTGAATCTTTGAACTTCTCCGACATATCATCCATGCCCTTTTTGGCTTCTTGGTCTGCGGCATAATCACGTACTTCTTGAGAAATTTTCATAGAACAAAATTTAGGGCCGCACATAGAACAGAAGTGTGCCACTTTAGCAGAGTCTTTGGGCAAGGTTTCATCATGATAAGCGCGTGCTGTATCCGGGTCTATTGCCAGATTAAACTGATCTTCCCATCTAAATTCGAAACGCGCTTTTGACATAGCATTATCATGAATTTGTGCACCTGGATGTCCTTTTGCCAAATCAGCCGCATGCGCTGCAATTTTGTAGGTAATCAGGCCTTGTTTAACATCCGCTTTATTTGGCAGGCCCAAATGCTCTTTGGGCGTCACGTAACAGAGCATCGCGCAACCGTACCAGCCAATTAAAGCTGCGCCTATGCCAGAGGTGAAATGATCATAACCCGGTGCAATATCCGTTGTTAGCGGTCCAAGCGTATAAAAAGGGGCTTCATGACAATGCTTAAGCTGCTCTTCCATATTCGCTTTAATCATGTGCATTGGAACATGCCCCGGACCTTCTATAAAGGTCTGTACATCATGTTTCCAGGCAATTTTGGTTAATTCACCCAGCGTACGTAATTCAGCAAATTGAGCTTCATCATTGGCATCCGCAACCGAGCCAGGCCTTAAGCCATCACCTAAAGAGAAGCAGACATCATAAGTTTTCATGATTTCGCAAATATCTTCAAAATGAGTATAAAGGAAGCTTTCTTTATGATGCGCCAAGCACCATTTAGCCATTATCGAGCCGCCGCGACTCACAATGCCAGTAACTCGCTTGGCCGTCATTGGAACATAACGCAATAGAACACCCGCATGAATCGTAAAATAATCGACGCCCTGCTCGGCTTGTTCAATAAGCGTATCGCGAAATAGCTCCCAAGTAAGATCTTCAGCGACACCACCACATTTTTCGAGGGCCTGGTATATCGGCACCGTTCCAATAGGTACTGAAGAGTTACGAATGATCCACTCACGTGTTTCGTGAATATTTTGACCTGTAGATAAGTCCATCACCGTATCGCCGCCCCAACGGGTTGACCAAACTAGCTTTTCCACTTCTTCTTGAATAGAGGAAGTGACTGCAGAATTGCCTATATTGGCATTGACTTTGGTTCGAAAATTTCGACCAATGATCATCGGCTCCGTTTCGGGATGATTAATATTATTAGGGATAACGGCACGGCCTCGCGCGACTTCGTCTCTGACGAATTCTGGCGTGATAATCTCAGGAATTGATGCGCCGAAACTCTCCCCTGGATGTTGATTTTTTTGAGCTTCTGCTAATTCAGCTTCTGATAATGCCAAATTTTCACGTATTGCAATGTATTCCATTTCCGGTGTAATGATGCCCTGCCTTGCATAATAAAGCTGGCTGACATTCTTACCTTGTTTTGCTTTTCTCGGCTGACGTTTGCTCTCGAATCGTAGGCCTTCAAGGGCCATATTTTTCTCACGAACATTGGCATAATCCGAGCTAAGGCCGCCGAGCAATTCAGTGTCACCACGTTCTTCTATCCATGCCTGTCGAATTGGGCTTAAACCTTTTCGGACATCAATAGCAATATCTGGATCCGTGTACGGCCCAGAAGTATCATAAACACGTACCGGCTCATTTTCTTCAATTTGATCATTCCGTAGTTTAGTAGGGCTTAGTTCAATCTGTCTCATGGAGACCTGAATGTCTGGCCGACTACCTTGTATGTATATTTTTTTAGAGGCGGGAAAAGGCTGGGTAGACAGGGCATCAACTTGAGCGGTTTCACTTAATTTTTGAAAGGTATCGGCAGGCATTTAATGCTCCATAAAATAGCAATGATATAAATGGTAGCATCTTAGAGAGGATGGAATACGAAACCACCTTGTTCCCTACGCTGGTGCTAACCAAATCAGGTTCAACGGGTCCCACAGCATTAACTTTTACGCTTATGGTCTCAGCCTATTAACCGGCTCCCCGACAAGAATTAACACGATTGTAGGGACGCTATGAATAGAAGGCAAGTATAAAAACTGATTGCTTAAGCCCTGTGTGGGCTTTCAAGATAGGATTTACTTTGCATTTCAAGTAAACGACTTTCAGTGCGTTCAAACTCAAATGACAGCTTCCCACCTAGATAAAGGTCGTGGATAGGTGCTTCAGCTGAAATAATTACTTTGACACTACGATCATAGAACTCATCCACAAGATTGATAAACCTTCGAGCTTGATCATCTGTTTCAACACTTAATTGTGGCACATTGCTTAAAATTACAGCATGGAACTGCCGCGCTAACTCAATATAATCATTCTGACTTCTAGGACCGTCACATAACTCAGGAAAATCAAACCAAACAACATCATCAGCATGACGTTTTGCTTTGATAATACGGCCATTAATTTCAAGCTCTAGCTCATGACTTCCCGCTTCAACAGCTAGGTTAGCAAAGTATTTTTCCAGGTTAATTGTGGCAATATCATCTAGAGGATGATGATATAATTCTGCTTGCTCAAGCGTTCTAAGCCGATAATCATTACCACCATCAACATTAACGACATCTGTATGTAAATTCACTAAGTCAATAACAGGTAAAAAACGAGCCCGTTGAAGACCATTTTCGTAAAGTCGATCTGGAATGATGTTAGAAGTACACACTAAAGACACACCATTACTGAACAGTTCAGTCATCAGGCCAGCCAAGATCATTGCATCACCAATATCCGATACAAAGAACTCATCAAAACAAATAATTCGAGCTTCATCACTTAGCCGTCTGGCGACAACGGTTAGTGGGTTTTTCTGGTCTTTTAAGGTTTTCAGCTCAACATGAACTCGCTGCATAAATCGATGAAAATGAATTCTCATCTTTTGTTTGAACGGAAGGCTCTCAAAAAAGTTATCCATTAAATACGTTTTACCGCGCCCTACCCCCCCCCAGAAGTAAAGACCTTTTACAGGCATAGTTTTCTTCTTGCTAAACTTATTAAACCAACTCGCCGCTTCTTTTTCGCGTCGCGTTTGATCGGTGACTAATGCCTCATAAAGCATTTGCAGCTTATCTACGGCCATTTTCTGAGCAGGATCAGCGACGAAACCATCTTTATCCAAATCTTTTAAATATCGCTGGAGCGGAGAAAGTGGCAATGAGTTTGGCATGATATCAACCTAATACAAATAAAGATGATTACAAGAGCCAAATGGCCCTGCTGAAAGAGCGCTATTCTGCCGTGATGCCTAAGCAAGGTCAATTTTCAGCATAAAAAATCCGTAGCTATTGTCTTAACTGGCAAGAGGTTTTAGTATCAATATATCAGGCATATATATTTTTCATAATAAGAGAGTAAACAAGTGAGTGAATTCATGATTCAAATATTAGCAGGTGTCGGTTTATTTTTTTTAGGTGTTTTAGTCGGTGCCGTTTTTCATCGCTCCGTTCAAGGAGAAGCGTCTAAAAATAAACGTTTAGAACAAAAACTAGCTGAATTACAAGAGATTCATACGAAATATCAAGCAGATGTGAGCGAACATTTCATGAATACTGCTCGCGCTGTACATACGCTAAACAAAAGTTATAAGGACGTCCATGAGCACTTAGCAAAGGGCGCTAGCAGGTTGTGTACTGAAGAACAAGCCAGTGATTTTCTTGGTTTAAGCATATTAAATGAAAATAAAACAGCAATAGGCACTGGCATTGACATAGAGAACTTCACACCACCGATGGATTATGCACCAAAAGCAGCTGGTGATGGCACACTATCGGAAACATTTGGTATGACCAAATTATCTGAAGAGCAATTAAAAACAAATATATTTGATGAAAAAGAAAACAAACCACAAACGCTAAATTAAACAGAATGGAACAGGTCGATGAATTCAAACTCTACATCAAATTTGTCTGCCAAATGATTACCTAGCGCTATTACACCGCCACGTTCTGTAGCGTGGTGGCCTGCTGAAAAATAGTTCACACCGGTTTCATTAGCGATATGCACGGTTGGTTCTGAAATTTCGCCACTGATAAATGCATCCACACCTAAACTAACCGCCTGATTTATCATGCCTTGTGCAGCGCCAGTACAAAGACCTACAGTCTTGAGCAATTTGCTGGCATCACCAATTTGAACGCAATCCCTACCAAGTGCAGAGGATATAATTTTGTTAAATAATGCCGCACTCACAGGCTCATCCAGCTCACCAGTAATACCGATCGAGCTTTTAGATTGTGGCTCAAGCGGGCCAATATTTTTTAGACCTAGAAGTTTAGCCAGTTGAATATTATTTCCAATGACTGGGTGGACATCTAAAGGCAAGTGATATGCAATTAAGCTGATATCATGCTGAAGAAGTGCTTGGATTCTGTTTTTTTTGATACCTGTGATCGCTTGATTTTCTCCTTTCCAAAAGAAACCATGATGAACAAGGATCGCATCAACATGTTGCGATATAGCAAAATCAATTAGCTCTTGAGTTGCCGTCACGCCCCCTAAAATCTTCCCCACAGCTTGTTTGCCTTCAATTTGAAGACCGTTAGGGCAGTAATCTTGAATAGATTGTGCATTTAAATATTGATCTAAGTAAGTGATAAGTTTGTGCAGATTGATAGCCATAAAAACCTACTTCTTAATTCTGAATTCGGCTGAACGGGCGTGTGCAGTTAAGCCTTCGCCTCTTGCCATAACAGAGGCTATTTTGCCGATATCACTTGCTCCCTGCTCAGAGAAATATAGTACAGATGAGCGTTTCTGGAAGTCATAGACACCAAGCGGTGAAGAAAATCTTGCCGTACCAGAGGTAGGTAAAACATGATTTGGGCCAGCACAATAATCACCCAAAGCTTCAGCAGTATAGCGGCCCATAAAAATAGCACCTGCATGCTTAATTAATTGAAGTAATTTCTCTGGGTCTTCAACAGACAACTCAAGGTGCTCTGGCGCGATGCCATTGCTAACATGGGCGGCTTCTTCAAGATCTTTTACTAAAATAAACACTGCTCTGGAATATAGCGACGCTTTGATGATTTCTTGTCGCTCCATACTTGGTAATAGTGTATTAATACTATTTTCAACTTTATCTAAATAATTTGCATCTGGACAAACCAGTATTGATTGAGCATTTTCATCATGCTCAGCTTGCGAAAAAAGATCCATCGCGATCCAGTCTGGGTTTGTTTTCCCATCACAAATCACTAGTATTTCAGATGGTCCAGCGATCATATCTATACCAACGGTACCAAATACCTCTCGCTTGGCTGTGGCAACATAAATATTTCCTGGTCCGACTATTTTATCCACCGCTGGTATCGTTTCTGTACCATAAGCCAACGCAGCAATAGCTTGCGCTCCACCAACGGTAAAAACTCTATCTACCCCGGAAATCTCAGCAGCAGCCAAGACTAATTCGTTGACCTGACCCTTTGGTGTAGGTACAACCATAATAATTTCTTGTACACCGGCCACTTTAGCAGGTATCGCATTCATTAAGACAGAAGATGGGTAAGCAGCCTTGCCGCCGGGTACATAGAGCCCTGCCCTGTCAATCGGCAGAACACGTTGCCCTAGTTTAGTGCCATCCTCTTCGGTAAAATCCCAAGAAGGCTGAAGCTGTTTTTTATGATAATCCATTACTCTTTTAGCTGAGGCCTCTAAAGCAATTTTTTGCGCAGCGGGTAGATTTTTCAAGGCTTCTTGCAGCCTAGATTTAGGTATTTCAAACTCAGCAGCATCTTTCACATCTAAGCCATCAAACTTACTGGTGTATTCTATCAGCGCTGAATCACCATTACGCTTAATTGAGTGCAGCACCTCTTTCACAACTTGATGAATATTTGCATCCAAGTGCTCATCCCAAGCAACGAGGCTTTTTAACGAGGTGTTAAAATTTTTATCCTGCGTACTTAATCGTTTTATTGTGCTCATTTTTGATCCTGAACGTAAAAATAGATAAAGCTAATATTAGTTTCACTTAATATTAGCTTGAAACCGCTATCTGCAATGCATCAATAATAGGTTGAATTAAAGCATGTTTCATTTTCATTGAAGATCGATTAACTACCAGGCGAGTACTAATCGTATGTATTAACTCCATTGGCTCAAGACCATTGGCCTTAAGGGTATTGCCGGTATCGACAATATCAACGATTTCATCTGCCAAATTCAGTAAAGGCGCCAACTCCATCGCACCATAAAGCTTGATAATATCAGTTTGGATACCTTTGCTTGCATAATAAGCTTTCGCTAAATTCACAAATTTAGTGGCTACTTTTAATCGACCTTTAGGGCTTATCTGGTCTTTTTTTGCTGCTGTCATCAAACGGCACTTGGCAATTTGAAGATCAAGCGGCTCATATAAACCTTCGGCACCATGTTCCATTAAAACATCTTTACCTGTGACGCCAATGTCAGCTGCACCATACTGAACGTAAGAAGGAACGTCGGTGGCACGTATAATAATCAACTTGATATTTGGCAGCGTGGTATCAAAGATCAGTTTTCTACTGCGAGTGACGTCTTCTAAGGGCTCAATACCAGCCGCTTTCATCAAAGGTAAAGTTTCTTTAAGAATTCTACCTTTTGACAAAGCAATAACTAATTTATCTGACATATTAATTCTCTAAAATT
>CAXBDA010000108.1:0-7392 GCA_963974595.1 uncultured Oleiphilus sp.
CAATGGTTCCAACGTTAACGTGCGGTTTATTACGTTCAAATTTTTCTTTTGCCATCCGAACATCTCCTCAAAAAATCGCTCGATTACAGACACTGCGCCACGGCCAACCTTGACCACACACAACTAAAATACACTTAATACTCTTGGAGCTCATAACCGGAGTCGAACCGGTGACCTCCACCTTACCAAGGTGGCGCTCTACCGACTGAGCTATATGAGCATCGAATTACTTTGGAGCGGGTAGTGGGAATCGAACCCACGTCATCAGCTTGGAAGGCTGAGGTAATAGCCATTATACGATACCCGCCACATAAAACTGGTGGAGGGAGGTGGATTCGAACCACCGAAGCTTACGCGTCAGATTTACAGTCTGATCCCTTTGGCCACTCGGGAACCCCTCCTCACTAGAATCGAAAACAATTCTAAAGAATCTCGAAAAATGGAGCTGGTGGACGGAATCGAACCCCCGACCTACGCATTACAAGTGCGTTGCTCTACCGACTGAGCTACACCAGCCCTACACCCCCTTTTCGAGAGGCCGCTATACTAAGTGAACTATTTTTCAGATGCAATACTTTTACAGAAAAATTCTTTAATTTCTCCAACATTCAGCTCTAATGCTTTTAAGTCTTCCAACAAGGAATCGGAACGCGATATCTCACCCAACCTAAAAGACAACCATTTCGTTTTTTTATATTTTTTCTTTTCAACAAAAACTGCTTCTACGCCCCGCCCCTTTAACACCTTAATTAAGTCTTGAGCTAAATCAATATTCGCAAATAAACCAAGTGACACCCTACCTGCCCACTTCCCATCCGAGATCAGGTAACTATCAACACCCATATCATTTAATTTTGCAATCAACTCTTTACCCGCATCACCCTGAGCAAACACCCAATAACTCGGAGCCATTTCCTGCTTTTTTTCAATCAACTCATATTCAACAGCTCTAGCATCTAAAAAAGCACTCAAATCCGTTATTACACGCTGATCATCAATTTCACCCACCACAATACATCGCTCTCTTGCAACAGCATTCACCACCAATTCATTTAGCAACCCAAGCTCTTTCGCCGCCGTTACAGCCACATATTGAGAGCTTTTCGCCCCCTCCTCTACATCTTTTATTTGAATAATAAATATAACTGCATTCACCGAAAGCAAAAATAACAGCAACCACTTCATTATTGTGACTCCAGAAAAAACTTACTTTCAGACAGGCAATATTTAGCAAGGCCATCAAGAACTAAGTTATCGCAATACTCTAAACGATCATCACTCCACATCTGAAAAAGCTCACCATCGCCACCCGTAATAACAAACTTATCGATCCCCTTTGCCTCAGCAACACTAATGAAGCCTGACACTAAGGCACGGAACATCACAACCACACCATTATTAACACATTCATTAGTTGATAAGCCTGGCTGATCTGCGCCAATATCTGCAAAAACACCAACCTTTGCAGTTTTACTTATGAGCAAATTTCGGCTCATCTCTAAACCCGGAACAATATAGCCACCCAAATATTCACCCTTACCATTCAGATAGTCTGCCGTGATTGCACTACCCGCATCAATTACAAGCATACCCTCACCTTCAAATGCACCAACTAATGCCAAGCTTCTATCAACCCCTAAGTTATTAATATTCTTGTATTTTAATTTTATATTTAACATAGCAGCCTGAGAGCTAAGCTTTCTTAACTTTGCTCTTTTTTCATGAGCTAAATCTTCAAACCAAACTGACATTGAATCACTAGCAACGTTAGCAATATAAATATGACTTATAGTCATATTGTCAAAATTTGACGAGATATATTCTAAATTTAATTCGTCATTTACTAAAGCGCCACAACCAATGAACTTCAAAGCCTTATCTAGCAGCCTCCATTTCACTCTGGTGTTTCCAATATCTACCAATAAGATCACAACCTTCTCACACTCACTTCACCCGCAGTCACAATATATTCTTCGCCATTACTGACCAACAAAGCTCCTTGTGCATTTACACCAACAACCCGACCCGTCGTAGTGCCAGGTAAAACAACGACTTCTTTCCCTCGCAGGATATCATAATGCTCCCAGCGAGCAATGAAGTCAGAAAATGAACCGCACTTAAACTCTTCCATCACTTCAATCAATTGATTGAACAATTCTGCCGCAACCACATTTCTACTGCATTCAACAAATGCACTTAGTGACACCCATTCTTGCCCAATAGTTTCACCTTCTTTTTCAGTCATCAGCACATTCAAACCAATACCACAAACAACACTCCAGCTTGTTGTTGCTTCCCCACTTAATTCAAGCAGTATCCCGGCAACTTTTCTTCCCCCCACAAAGACATCATTGGGCCATTTTAAACCAACATCTTTTACACCCAGCTTTTCCAAAGTATTAGCTACAGCAATACCCACAACAAGGCTCAACCCACTTAGCTGCTCAATCCCGGCAGCTAATGAAAAACACACACTTAAATAAATATTTTTGGCGAAGGGACTCACCCAAACCCGACCTCGTCGGCCACGCCCAGACGTTTGTATTTCAGCCAAACAAGCATGATATCCGGATACTGAACTGCATTTTGACACGCCAATCAAATAATCATTTGTTGACTCATGACTTAGTAAAATATCGAAATCAAGGTGGGAGCTTGCAGATGAAGAAAGCAGTGAAGTGATTTTATTTTTATCAAGAAGATCTAAACCGCCCGGTATTCGATAACCTTTACCTTTTACCGTCTCGGTTATAATTGAAAACTGTTCCAGTTGCGGAAACGACTTCCAGACCGATGTACGACTTATACCCAAAGCCGCACCCAACTCTGAACCAGAGTGAAACTCTCCATCAGAGAGCAAATAAAGAAGCTTATTTATATCCATTCATCTCACCTAAACAATAAAGCGAGATTATAGTACCTTGTCATAACCTAGCAAGCTAGACAATGCCTTTCCCTTGTAACTTAATCCATAGGTGTCGCAGTAATATCCGTCGTAATATTAAAGTTTTGAAGTTTCAAGCCATAAAGAAGCGTAGACTCCCCGCCAACTGGATGAGACAAATTAACACTTTCAAAATCCAGCTCTTTAAATTGAGTTTCTTTCCTTAAAGCTATACCTAAGGGGCGATTAGCAATATCTGCTGCTGTAAGTGCAGAACGGGACTTATATTCGTAAGAGCCATCTGCGCGCATTATTTTTTCATCACCTTTATTACCAAAGACACCGTTACTATCTATTCCCGTTGTCTTTTTAACCACGGGAGCACGAGCCACATCAATACTTTGAACCGATCTTATACCGTAATTATCAGTTAAACCATCACCATCATTCGTAGTGAAATTATCAAAAACAAGCTGGAGGCCCGATCCATTAACTACAGAAGAAGTACCTTCGCCTGCTCTTGAAACCTCCCATGTAAATCTATTTCTTTTTCCTTCAAGTTCAATCTTGCTTTTAAAATGCTTTTTGGCTGCCACAGTAATACCTTGAACACCCCGATCATCCCAACGTCCATTATCCGATTCACAAGCAATTAAATCTGCACCTACTCCACCGATACAAACCTGGCCAGCACCTCCAGCAGATATAACAGACTCAGAAGCAACCTCATAACTTTCTAGCACCACGCGGCCAAATGATGCACCCGTTTCTTTCCCCCCAATTCTTAAGTCAGTCACATCTAATTTACTCCAGGTTTCCCCCTCATAAATACTTAAACCTTCGCTAGTAACGTCTAATTTCATATCACGTAGGTGGATGTCATAGTTCAAGCCGCTCAGCCATACACCAGAACCATCATCTTGAAGATACTCGGCCATTACACCATCTGTTAACTCAATATCGCCATTAACGGTAATACCCTCATCACCATCATTGCCACCCGGACCAAGAGTTATCTGTCCATTCAAAACGCCCTCTAAAGAAGGTTTTCCACCCAACCCCGAAATACCACTAAATGCATTAATTGATTGCCCTGACTGGAGCTGCTTTGTTTTGAGGTCATTAGTGTCACCCGTATCCTTACCAATACGTAAGCCTTCAGACTTATAACCAAAGGCTAAATCTTCAAAACCTAAACGCAAACCATCGTAATAAGTAGTGCCATTAATATCCCCTGCTTTGGTAATATCCAGCGTTATATCTCCATCGACATAACCCTCAAGCTTACTAAACATCATTGAATAACCATCATCGGTATAAACAAAATTCGATTCGTTATTTGGACTAATTAGGCTTAACTGTGTATCTAAACGTATACCTTGATAACCTGCATTCAAATCTCCTCCAGCTTGCAACAATATTTTATTCTCAAGTGGATTTGTATCATAAACTCCATCTCCAAAATTCAAATTAATATCAAAGCCACCAATCGAGTTTACCAACGCTGCTCCAGATGATGCGTATGCATCTATGCTATCCTTCGTTTCACCTAAAACAAAATCTTGCACCTTCATTGCGACTGAAAGTGATTCAAAGGCAAAAGCAAGACCAACACCATAATCTTTGCTTGGATCAACGAACTCATCCGAATCGGATAAAACATCTATTGTTAAGTTTGTTATACCTAAAGCACCCGTAATACCCAAAGCTCCAACCCAATATCCACTTGCTGACCAGTCCGTATCATCGCCCCATGCCAGATCAAGTCGGTTAATCGTGGATTGCGAATTTAAAGTCATGCCATTCGTACCGGAAGCACCTCCAGCCAAAATTTGAAGCGCAAAATTAGCATCAAGGTTGGCCCATAAACTTCCATAACTAGCCAGCACAGCCCCTGAACTCACGTCGTTTGTTACACCATGATTTAGTGGGTTATCACTGAAACGAATTGCATCAACCTGTAACTCAGCAAGCAAATTAGGCATTTCCAAATTAAGCTCTCCCAAAGGCGTAGCACCCAGAACGGTTCCCATTGAATTAACGTCCAAACTAAGACCATCAAGAAAAAATTCATTGCCGTTGGTTCGATATCCCAAACGACCATCGGTGATCGAAAAATCGATATCATGAATTCCGCCTAGCGTTCCACGCGCCCCTATCGCACCATTCCCTCTATTGTACATCATCATATTGCCATCAATATTGAAATCAAAAAAGAGACCGCCAATGCTCGGATCAGTCCCCGCATTCGTTATTCCGGGATTATCAACAAATCGTATTTCTTCAATTTCAAATCTTGCAACATTTTTTGACGCGTATTCATGCAGCACCGACCCATCATTTAAGATACTGAACATAAAACGAAAGTCAGCTGTTTTAGTTGGGTCTTCAGCAGAGCTCAAGCGAAGCCCCTGTAAAGCTACACCTTTACCATCATCAAAATATGCTAATTCTGCAATTTCTACCCTGGAACCAAGGTCAAGTGTTATACCAGATTGCCCGCTAACACTTGATAAAACCTCATCATCAAGCGCCTTCATTTCTGCATGAGCAGAGTTAAAAAACGCTGCGACAATACCTGAAATTATTATCAAAGACCTAAACATATTAATTACCTAAGGTGTTGGAAAAACAAGTAAGTTACCTTGTAGCGTCAAGTCACCACTCATCTCAACAGTCATCAAATCAACCTGTTTATAAGCCCCATCTGTAGGGCGCGATGAGCTACCTGTTGCCAGAGTATATTGGAAGTCATTCATACGTATACTTTCTGGCAGTCCTATCTCCATAACATCTCTATTAAATAGAGCACCATCACCACCAAATCCTGAAGAGATATTTCGGACCTCAAACGTCAAACCCTCAAATGATATCGAGCCCTTTATATTATCCAATACAAACCAACCTCCATTTTGCTGAGTTTGGAATGAAAGGCGCGCCCCACATTTTTTTGAAGCGTCAGAGCAAGAACCAAAATAACTATTTTCTAACGGGCCACCCTCTTCATTTATAGAAACTTCACCCGTTAGATATACACCCGCCTGACCTGTAACAGACGACAATTCTTTATCATCAATACTTTCTAACTCAGCCATAACAGTGTACGAACAAAGTAACGAGACCATTAACACTACTTTTTGTATTAAGAATTTTCTCATGGTGCTAAATCCCTAAATTTGACATCTAAATATTGAATAAGTATTCCTTCTACTTTTGAAGAGCCTAAACTTGTACCACCAATATCCAGATTGCCTATTTGAACATTACTACGGTAGGCATCATTTGTGTAGAAATCATCAAAAAACACATAGGCTTGATCGCCTTGAGCGGAGCCATCAGAAACTCCGGTCGCAAGATCTATATTATTTATGTATTCATGCGTAATTTTTGCTATTTCCAAAGTTAAACCACCACTTACATTGTCAACACCGATATAAAGTGGCTGAAATGTATTGCCTAATGCTAACTCCAACTGAAAATCTTGCATTTTGATCGCTGATGAACAACCCTGATTAGATTGAGAGCAAGTACTAATCTCTAGTTCCGGTGTATAAAAATTGAGCCGGAATTCAGCAGCCATTTTGTTTTCATTTTCATCTCCCCACAGCCTGAGATAAGATCCATCAAAAACCGCACTCTTAACATTAAAGTTTAGGTTTTTTGGTGCTTCAGTCCCTACATTTAACTCAAGCTCTAAGCCCATATCTGGGCGCTCACCGTTGATCCAGGCAGTTGAGGATGGACGACTAGAACAGGTACCACTACCTTGGACAGCATTCACATTTAGACAGTCATAACCTTGAGCCTGATCAACTTTAGTAGGAGCAGACAATTGAAGTACAGCCTCACCGTTAAGCCCTATATCATCGCCATCAATAAGATCAATTTCATATGGATTTGTTAATCGACCTAAATTAACACCTTCTAGGTTTGTCCCATAGTTACTGCCTGAGCGAGCGACATAAAGCTGATTGACATTTATTACGACATCATCTCCTTCAAGACTTTTTATTCCGGTAATTTTGAATATCTTATCTTCAGACGGATTGTTACCAGCACTAAAAACAAAATCATCCATTACCAAGCCGATACCAGCTCCATCAACCTCAGACAAGTCATTGTCAGATAACGATGTCATTTCTGCAGATGCAGACAAAGCTCCAATTAGTAGAGCAAAAATAAGTACAATATTCTGAATGTGACGATACATAGACAAGCCAAACAGTGTGTTTAATTACAAGAAGTATAACTCATCTGAAATTAAAACATTTTAACTGATTAAAAACTTTACAGTCGTTCACAAAAGCGAAACAAGTTGACTGTTTTTATAAATAGTAGGAGGTTGCACATAGAAAATAACGCCCTATGCACTTTATTTAGATGGAGGATACAGAAAAACTTCCTTGCTTAGACGTTAGACGAGCCTCATTTTTACGCACTTGAGTGAGGAGGACCCTTCCCGAACCTGGCTTTTAACTCAACACCACCAGCTAACTCAACACCACCAG
>CAXBDA010000109.1:0-7084 GCA_963974595.1 uncultured Oleiphilus sp.
TGAGGTATTGGAGAAATAATAACGCTCAATGATCGACAAATATCCGATCATTGAGCCTGTCGAAATGAAGCCTATGCCCGACGTTTTCTAAAGGCGTACATACCTGCACCCGCTAAAGTCTTGGCAAAGGCTATCCATTCACTCATTTCAGGCTTCGGTGCTTTTTTATCGGCCATACGCGCTAATTGGAATTCGTACCAGGTAATATCCAGCATCGCCATTTTATCAACCGCTTTCACTCCCGTTGTTAAGGGGCGCAAGTTGATTTCATAAGCAGGATTTTGCATTGCACTGTTTGGAAGATCCGGGTCAACCGCAAAAGGGCGGCCTAATCCGACAAAATCACAAGCGCCGCTGTTAAGTGCATCGACCATGCCTTTTGAACTTCTGAAACCGCCGGTGACCACCAGTGGCTTATCGGTGTGTTGGCGAACAGCTTCAGCATATTCTAAAAAGTAGGCTTCACGTTTCACGGTACTTGCCTTGGGCTGGTCATCTTTATCGCGATGGCCGACCATAGCAGGGCTTTCGTAGGTGCCGCCAGACACTTCGATCAAATCGATACCGTCTTCAGATAATTGTTTGATGACCAGCATGGAGTCTTCTTCTGAAAAACCACCCTTCATAAAATCAGCTGAATTTAATTTGATGCCAACAGGGAAGTCAGCACCCACTTCTGCTCGAATCGCTTTATAGACTTCACGCACAAAACGCATACGGTTTTCTAATGCACCACCCCATTGATCATCACGCTGATTATGGCTAGGTGATAAAAACTGGCTTACCAAATAACCATGGGCGCCATGAATTTGAACACCGGTAAAACCGACTTCTTTGGCTAAGCGCGCTGCTGTTGCAAATTTATTGATAATGCCAAGGATTTCTTTTTCTTCCAGGGCACGTGGTTTATTGAAACCTTTTTCCAGACCTCTTTTAAGGGCTATGGCAGAAGGTGCAACAGGCTCTTTAGTCATGAAATTAGGTATTTGTTTTCCGGGGTGATTAAGTTGAGCCCAGAAATTAGTGCCATCCTGAGTGCCCGCGCTCGTCCAGTTTTTGAATAAATTTAAGTTACTTCTTTCATCCAGTACAACATTCTTTGGCTCGCCCAGAGCGTTTCTATCGATCATGATATTGCCGGACATCGCTAAGCCTAAGCCGCCTTGAGCCCAGCGTCGATAAAGGTTAGCAAGGCCTTGTGTCGGATTATGCTGTTTATCACCAAGCTGCTCACTCATGGCAGATTTGAACAATCTATTTTTAATAACGGTTCCCGTGGCTAAGGTAAAGGATGAATCTAGTGCGATGCTGTGGTTTGTCATATATAGCTCCATATCAATTAATTACTTATTAGACCGGTCGTCTAAAAATAAATGCAAATACAGGCAGAAACACGGTTAGTGACTGCCTTTAACTATTAGGGTTTAAGTAAAGTTTCCAGGGTTAGGTGAATTACTTTTTTAGGTGATTGAATGTCACCATCCATTTTCATTTTGATTAAGCTGCCTTCCCATGCTGACCAGATCAACTCTGCTAGATCTACCGAGGAGATATCCTTGCGTATCTGACCCTGAGTTTGGCCTTGACTGACCAATTGCTCTAATCGACGCAACCAATCTTCGACACTAGATTGCATAGCCTTCTGGCATAGTTCAAAGGTATTACCAATTTCGGCTGCAATACTACCCACCAGGCAACCTTTTTGGCAGCTATTGCCTGCAAATTTAGTGAGCATAAATTCGTAAATTATTTTGAGCTGTTGAAGTGCCGGCAGGGTAGATTGAGCAACAAACTCATCAAATGTCGCTAATGTCTGGTGACTGTATTCAGCAATAATATCGGCAACATAAGCTTCTTTACTGCCAAAGTAATTATAGAAAGAGCCCTTGGGAACCTTAACGGCATCGAGCACCTGCTTAATGCCGGTGCCATGATAACCATGCTCGGAAAGCTGTTGAATGCCCTCTTCAATAAGGGCAGAACGAGTTAGTTCTGATTTTTTAGGTTTGAGAGTGCTTTTCATCATACGAAGAATAATACGACCAGTCGTCTACTTTTTCAATGGTTATTTTTAATTCGGCCGAATTGTTCAAATGTTTTTGACTATGTTGGCTATCTAGCTTGGTCTGGCCAGACTGTTTATTTCCTCCGGGCTTAGTTCGCGATATTCACCTTCTCCAAGATCTTCATCTAAAGACACACCGCCAATCTTTTCACGATGCAGCCCTTCAACATGATTCCCTAAAGCCGCAAACATCCTTTTAACTTGATGATATTTACCTTCATTTAAGGTGACTAATACTTCGGTATTTGAGATGCGCTCTAATGTTGCTGACTGAGTTAGCTCTTTTTCACTCCGAAGAAGAATGCCTGCTTCAAATTGTTTCTCTGCAGTTTCTATTAAAGGCTCAGCCAGCCAAACACGGTAGGTTTTTGGCTGATGATGCTTAGGAGACGTGATAAAGTGCGACCACTTTCCATCATCGGTAATTAATAATAAACCGGTGGTATCTAAATCTAAACGACCGACAGTATGAAGTTTATTGATAGCAGGTTCGTCGTACATAATATCGAAGATAATTGGGTGATCAAAATCTGTATTGGCACACACCATTGCGGGGGGCTTATGCATCATGTAGTAGCGGAACCCCTCATGTAAAACCAGGGGTTGGCTATCGAGCGTGACGATATCTTTATCGGTTGAAACTTTAGTCGAAGCACTTTTTATAATGACGTCATTGATGGTCACTCGTTTATTTCTGATAGCTTGAGTTGCCAAACTTCTCGTGAGCTGAGTACATTCACAAATATATTTATCGAGCCGCATAACTGATCCTTAAGTTGAAGCGCGTAGTGTACGCCAAAGCGTATCTGCAAGCGAGATTGGCTGGGGCATTGACTTTATAGTTCCAACCCTTAGACTAATACATAATAATAAAATATTTAACGCTGCAAAGGGATGAAACTAATATAAGAGCGCAAATACAATGAAAGGTTTCAATCTATATAAAGTAACGTTGACGATTGTGCTAAGTTATTTCATTACCTTTTTTGCACTCAGTGCGTCTGCCACACCTAATATTTCTTTACACTCAACGCCTGATTTAACGAGTCAATTAACCCCGGCAGAAAAAAAGTGGTTATCAAATCATCCTATAATTAATGTTGCTTTCGATGCTGACTTTCCTCCCTATAGTTATCTTGATGATATACAACAACTACAAGGCTTGTCGGTTGATTACTTTCATTTAATCGCCAAAAAACTGGGTATTAGTTTCACCATTGCCTCTCAAAGCAATTGGCAAGATATTTATCAAACGGCAAAATCACCTGACTCCCCTATCGATGTTGTAGCGACGATGGTTGAAAAGCCAGAGAGAATCCCGTTTTTTAATTTCACCCAGCCTTATGTATTTAAATCATTAGTGATTTTTACCCGAAACGATAATACCACCTTACTTAAACGCAAAAATTTAGCGCATAAAAAAATTGCCTTAGTCAAAGAATATCAATATAGCGAGCAAATACTGCAAGAGTTTCCGACAATAACGCCTCTTTATGTAGATACTGTTCGCGATGCGTTAGAGGCAACTGCTGCGGGTAAGACTGACGGTGCGATCGCTTATGTTGCCATTGCAGATTGGTATAGAGACAAATATTTTTTGAGAAACCTCCATATTGCCGACCTGTATGATCGTAATAGTGCGAATGAAAGCATGGCCATAAGAAAAGATGCACCCGAGTTAGCGTCAATATTGAAAAAAACGCTTGCGAGTATCACCGTTGAAGAAAAAAAACAGCTCACCAGTAAATGGCTGCCAGAGATGACAAACCATAAAAATTACGCACAACATATTAAGATTATTACTGTTAGTATTTCTATCGTCATATTATTACTGTTCTCAATGCTTTACTTAAGATTTAAAAACAAAAAAATAAATAAAACAACTCAGCTATTACATGAAACGAATGCACAGCTGCAACTATTAACAGACTCGTTAGAGTTTCAAGTGAAAGAGCGCACCGAGAAATTATTTCAACTCTCTTATATTGATACTTTATCTCAGCTTCCGAATAAAAATGCCTTTTTTAAAAAAACCAATCTTGTTTTGAATGAAGCCTTAGCGCAACAAACAAGCTTTGCTATTGTTTGTTTAAATATTGATAGATTTAAGTACATCAATGATAGTTTAGGTCATAAAATTGGTGATGCAGTCATTCAAAAAGTAGCAAAACGGTTGCTTGAAAACCGTTTCGATAATGATATTGTTGCTTGCTTTGGCGGTGACTCTTTTACCTTGTTGTTAGCCAATGTAAATAGCGAACACGCTATTGTGGCGGTACGTAAATTACTTACACGCTTTAAAGAGCCTTATCTGGTGTTCGAAAAACCGATTAATATTTCGATAAGCGCTGGAATAGCTATGTTCCCTGAAGACGGTGCAACAGCCCCCACCTTGTTACAACGAGCAGAACAAGCCATGTTCAAAGCAAAACAAGAAAAAATTGGCTTTGCTTTTAATAGCTCGAGAGATTTAACCTATTTTTCTGATTATTTATTATTAGAACAATCATTATTGCGCGCAATTAATCAACTTGTTTTATTTGAAGATCACTCACCGTTCACATTGCATTATCAACCGATTAAATGGCTAAACCGTAAAGGGCTAAAAGGGTTTGAAGCATTAATCCGTTGGCACGATGAAAAATTAGGCGCGGTTAGTCCCGAGCGATTTATTGCCATGGCTGAAGATATTGGTAAAGTTGATAAAATTAGCCATTGGGTACGAATAACCGCCTTAAAACAAGCTAAAACATGGCATGAACAGGGAATTGAGTTTGGAAGAATATCAGTAAACTTATCGCCAATAGAATTGCAAAACCCTAAATTAATAAGCTTGTTAGAGCAAGAGGTACGCTATGCAGACGCACGGTTTGACTGGATAGAAATTGAAATAACAGAAACTGCAGTATTAAAAAACCCAACCGTAGCCATTGATATATTGCATCAAATCAAACAACTTGGTGCCACGGTTTCTATTGATGACTTTGGTACGGGGTATTCTTCATTAGTGTATTTAAAACAAATTCCTGCGGATACCGTAAAAATAGACCGGGAATTTATCAAAAATTTACCTACCGATAAAGGTGACCTAGCGATAGATAAATCCATTATTGAATTATGTCATTCACTGGGAAAGGTAGTGGTTGCTGAAGGCGTAGAAACACAAGAACAACTGACTACATTAACATCGTTAGCATGTGACTCTATCCAAGGGTATTATATTGCAAAACCGATGCCTGCTGATGTAATTACTGCCGATAGCACTTTTTTTAATGAAATTCCACTTCATTTTTTACTACCTCTAACTAAAAATTAGAGGCGATAACTATTTTGACACAAGGGATATATATAACATCTGCATTTGCGGTTCTTGATCACAATAACTCATAAAAAACAGAGACCCATAAAGAGCACAAACATATTAGGCTAAACCCAAATGTAAAAAACCTATAATTTACATTATTGTTGGTTAAATGTATGAAAGTATGGATAACTCTGGCAGCAACGAAAAGCCAAGCAAGTACCGTAGAAATAAACGCATCATTACCTGTAATAAAACTCAAAATAACGCCAGCGTAGAATAATGGTGGTATTTCAAAATGGTTTTGAACATGCCTAGACATTAAATGAAGATAATCCGGCTGACTACCCTCATTATAAGTCCTGTAAAAACTAATTTTTACCTCACCTGCCTTGATAGCAAGGAACCTCATTAAACCAAGCCTAAAAACACAAAACAAAGTAAGGCTAAACATAGCAAATGCGGGATAAAGGATATCTATTGTGTTCATAAGTTTACCTGTTTAAAACTAGTGATCATTTTTGTGGGCCTAACGCCCCAATTTGCGAGCTGAGTTTTTACGGCTCTTTGCAAAAAAGGTGACGGCATTACGGAGTCCGTGTTGAACGCTTGGTTATGTTTATTTATTGTGATAATGTGTATAATTATAATATTTAATACACATAGGTGTTTTATGAGAACTAACATTGTAATTGATGACGAGCTAATGGCAAATGCTTTAAAAGTAAGCGGCTTACATACAAAGAAAGATGCTGTTGAAGAAGGCTTAAAGCTGCTAATAAAGCTAAATGAACAACAAGCTGTACGCAACTTAAGAGGCAAAATACACTGGGAAGGCGATTTAAACGAAATGCGAGGCTGTAAGTGATTATTGCTGACACGAGTGTTTGGATTGATTATTTTAACGGTGTATTGAGCCCCTTTACTGATGAATTAGACAAGCAATTAATGAAGGGTAATATTGCTTTAGGCGATTTAATTTTGCTTGAGATATTGCAGGGTATAAAGAGCGACAAAGAGTACAACAAAACAAAGTCGGTACTTGAGAAATTAGAGCAATGCGAAATGCTTGGTCACAGGATGGTTGTGCAATGTGCTGACTATTATCGGTTATTGAGGAAACAAGGTATCACGATTAGAAAAACAGCCGATGTAATTATTGCGACCTTTTGTATAGATAATAAGTTACCGCTTTTATTTACTGACAGAGATTTCAAACCATTTGTAGAACACTGTGGATTAATTTCCGCTATTTCAAAAACTGGTCTTACCCACCTAAAGTGGACACCCTAACTATGCGTTCGTGACCCTTCGGTAAAAAAGCGTGCATTTCTCTGATCTAACTATTTTGTTAAGATCGGTGCCTTACCCACACAATCCAAGGTGCCCCCCATGTTTAAACCCCTCACACCCGACAGCGATCCCGCGGAAATAGCCGCATTTGTCGAAATGCTACCCAAATTCGCCTCACTACTGAATTCCGATGCTAAGGCAAAACGTCTGCTTGAGGATGCGAGTCAAGGAAAACTTAACGAAGTGGATCTTGCTTTAGGACTAGCGACACAACTAGCAGTCGCGGAAGAAAACTCCGAAAAATCATAAATAAGTTTCAAGAAAACACTTCAACCCATTGATATATAATTAAATATCTATAGAATCGTGACTCTTCTCCGCTTTCGTGAGGTAAGTTACAGGCAAGTATAGAACATAGACTGATC
>CAXBDA010000110.1:0-6919 GCA_963974595.1 uncultured Oleiphilus sp.
TTAATATCTTTTTCAATGTATAGAACCTGTTCTAGCGGAACAGCAAAAGCGGCCTCGGAAGTTACAAACGTAATGGCTGCTAGTTTGCCTTCTTTAAATAAATCGTCTATGGATTTACCTGCCATGATAATGCTTACCTCTATTGCTGCTTATTAAGATCTAAAACGTGAGTTGTTAGCCTAAGGCTGACATGTCGTGAATTTGGTTTAGAGTACGATATTTTCCTTTTCAATGAGTATAGTCGGCAACACGAATCTGGCTAGTTCTTTGGGCGGGAAGTTTGGCGAGTTCTTTTTGCAGATTTTGTTGAGGGTTTCTTATTTGCCAAAGACCGCTGATAGAAGCAATGGCGATGCCCTTTTCATCTAGTTTAGATAGTGCCCAGGTCAGATATTCAATAGTCTCGGGATGCGGATGCCCTATCGCAATAGCCGTACCGTTTTTCTTTGCAAGATCGAGTAATTTTAGAAACTGTGTCTGAATAAACGCTCTATTTTGAACATGATCCAAGAAAATATCTCGGCTTAAATTAGGAATATTGTATTTTCTCGCCATGGTTGCCGCAACTGATTTAGAGGATGTTCGGCTATCAACAAAATAGAATGGGTACTGGCTGACAACTTCCATAATCGACTGCATCGCTTGAGTGTCAGATGTAAGGATACTGCCCATATGATTATTAATACCAACCATATAGTTGATTTTATTAAAACTTCTAATGAGCGTTTGTTTCAGGTCTTGAGAGGGCATGTTTTTTTTGAGGCCGCCATAGCCTAAATCATAATCCATACTGTTTTGCATCGGTGAGTGAAGCATTATTTCTTTTTGATGAAAGTTGGCCATTTCAATTAAACGCTTTGTAAAAGGGCGTTCTGGTAGAAATGATAAAGTCAGAGGGAAGGGTAGGTTAATTAGCTCAACACCTTGTTCGTAGCTATGCCCCATATCGTCAATAATAATGGCAATAGTGGGCGCTTGCTCTATGTCTGCTCGTGCTGCGGATGCCAAGCCTAGCAGTGTGATCATGGAGACGATTACACCCATTAAGCTACTTGTTGCCGGTGTAATCGAAGTGAATTCAGGGAAATTCAAAAAAGTCATTTTACTTTGCTGAATTGTCGGGCTCAGTGGAAGGGCTTACAGGTTTTTCTTCATCACTTTTTTGAATTTGATTTGACTGTTTGATCTTTAAAATATCAATCGCTTTGAGCAAACTTAGTGCTTCTTGAAGTTGGAAATCTTTAGCAAGCATTTGTTTTTGTCGATTAAGTTCTGACTCTTCCTGTTCGTCAGTATCGTTGCTGTTTTGTGTTGCGCTGGATCCTTTGTTTCCGTTACTTAAGTGCCCGGAAAGGTCCGCTTCTTTGAACATGTTCGACTGTTTTTCATCACTTAATTTAGCGCGGTTAACCTCAATGTCAGGCACAATACCTTGTGCTTGTATAGAGCGTCCGCTCGGTGTGAAGTAACGGGCAGTTGTGAGTTTTAAGCCATATTCAGCATCAAGCGCCATAACATTTTGAACCGAGCCCTTACCAAAACTTTGTGTGCCCATGACAACGGCTCGATTATGATCTTGTAGGGCACCGGCTAAAATTTCCGAAGCAGAGGCGGAACCGCCATCAATTAATACAATAATCGGGAGTCCTTCAGCGTTATCACCTTTCTTTGCTTTGTATTCAACTTGAGCGGCTTTAGAGCGGCCCTCAGTATAGACAATTAGACCTTCATCAATAAGCTGATCGGCGACATCCACAGCTGCGAGCAGAACACCGCCAGGGTTATTTCTGAGATCAATAATAAGGCCAGATAACTCGCTGGATTCTTCTTTGAGTTTTTTTAAGCCTTTTGAAAAGTCAGTCCCCGTTTGTGCTTGAAACTGGGTGATTCTAACGTAGCCATATTTATCATCAAGTGGCAGTGTTTTTACGCTAGTGACTTGGATTATGTCTCTAGTAAGTTTGATTTTTAAGGGTTCACGTTCTCCAACACGAACAATCGTTAAGGTGATGTCTGTGCCTGCTTCACCACGCATTATATCGACCGATTGATCTAAACTCATGCCTTTAACAGGACTATCGTCGAGCTTTATAATTAAATCACCGGCTTGAATGCCACCTTTTTGAGCTGGTGTGTCATCAATGGGGGCGATAACTTTAATAAAACCATTTTCTACGCCAACTTCGATACCGACACCACCAAATGTGCCAGAGGTGTTTTCTCGAAGATCACTAAAAGCGCTGGGCTCTAAATAAGCTGAATGAGGGTCAAGGCCTGATAGCATGCCTCTGATGGCATATTTAAGTAATGTTGTATCATCAATTTCTTCAACGTAATCGTTTTTAATCTTGCCAAAAATATCGGTGAATTTTCTTAGCTCATCCAGTGGTAAAATTTCAGAAGTATTTGTTTCTATTTCTGATGGGATATCCACACTAGCTTCAATAGCATGTGATGTGCTGTGTAAGAGGGTTGTCGATAATAATGCCCCAAGCAGACTGTGTCGAAGAATATGGCTATATTTGCTTTTATTGTTTAGCGTGCAAACTTGAGAGGTAGACATTGATTTCATTAAACTATCCTGAGAATTATATTATCGTAACCACTTACGCGGATTTATAGGCTTGCCTTTTTTTCTGATTTCAAAGTATAGCCCTGTTTCAAGGCTAGATGTGTATTCTGAAGAAATGGCAATTGTTTCACCGACCCTAACCCAGTCGCCTGTTTCTTTGGTTAGACTCTTATTATTACCATAGAGGCTCATAAATTGATTGCCGTGGTCAATAATGATGAGCAAACCAAAACCACGAATCCAATTAGAAAATATGACTCTACCTGAGTAAATAGATAATACGTCTTCATTTTCTTTTGTGATAATACGAATACCATTCAGCTTGAGTTTACCATTTGCCACTGAAGAGCCATATTCAGCGACTACTTTACCACGGCTTGGCCAAGGAAGTTTAGATTTTTGTTGAGAAAAAGGTGCTGAGTCACTAGGCATAGGAAGGTTTACAAGCGAGTTTTCTAATTCTTCTAATAAGGCTTTAAGGCGAGCTTGGTCTGCGCGCATTTTTTCTAAACGCTGGGTATTGTTTTGAATGCTTTTTTTCAGCTTTGCCAGCAGAGTTTGTTTGTTTTTTAGGGTTTTAGATAATTTTAATTGTTGAGAATTTAGTTCGACTGTTCGCCTTTCAAGGCGTTCTGTTGTGTGTTTGATTACCTCTTCAGTGTTTTTAATTTTTTTGAGCAAGCTTGAAACACGTTCTATTTTTTCTTTTCTGGCTACTTTGATGAAATCAAAGTAGCGCATTTGACGAGCAATATCTTGAGGGTTGTCTGTGTTAAGAAGCAGTTTTATATCTGAATGTTCTTCTTGGAAGTAAGCGATTTGAATTTGTTTTTGCAAAAAAGCCTGGTGTGTTTTCAGTTCTGATCGATGCCGTATAAGTGTCTTGTTTAAACTGGCGAGTTCGCTTTTATTGTCTTTGATCTTTTGTTTGGCTTGTCGGATCTTTTTACTTAATTGATTTATCTTACGTCCGTTTTGTTCTAGGTTTTTATTCAGGTCGGTTTTTTTATCATTAGCCTGAAATAACCAGCTAGTCATTTTTTTTATACTGGATTTTAATTGGTCAAGTTTTGCCTCAGACTGTTCTTGCGATATATTTTCAGTCTGATTTGCACTAGCCGCAGAAATAGAAAAAGACAGCGCACAACTTATTAACGTGGCGATAAGGAATTGGCTTATCGTTATGAATAAACGTTCTGATTGGGCTAGTTTCATGAATATTTCATTGTTTATTTTTATGGCTCAGCATGACTGAAAAAGGCAAGGTGATATTAGATCAACCTTGCCTAAGTTAAAAGCGCATATCAAACAGGTGCTTTACTTTTTGTCTTTTATCGATCTTGTTACATTAAATTAGTTGAAGTGAATCAAAGATTGCCCCGTCATTTCACTTGGGATGTCTAAGTCCATCAGGTTTAGCATCGAAGGCGCAATATCACTTAATTTACCGCCTTCATTTAATTGAATGTTTTTGTTGCCAATATAAACAAGCGGGACCGGAAGCGTTGTATGAGATGTGTGAGCTTGCCCTGTGTCAGGGTTGCTCATTTGTTCGGCATTGCCATGGTCAGCCGTAATTAAACACTGCCCGCCAGTTTCCTGTATGGCTGAGCTTACGCGCTGGATGCATGTATCAAGGCATTCTGCTGCTTTGACGGCGGCATCAAATTTACCGGTATGACCCACCATATCACCATTCGCATAATTACAGACGATCAAATCATATTGTCCACTTTTTATAGCGTCAACCAGTTTGTCTGTTAATTCAGGTGCACTCATTTCGGGTTTTAGATCGTAGGTTGCAACGTCAGGAGAGGGGATCAGTTCTCTTGTTTCTCCTTCAAATAATGCCTCTCTACCGCCACTGAAGAAAAATGTAACATGCGCATATTTTTCTGTTTCAGCAATACGCAACTGGGTTCTATTTGTGTTTGCCATATATTCGCCAATTGAGTTCACTAATGTGCTGGGTGGGTAAGCACAACTGGTTTTGATGTCATCAGCGTATTCGGTTAGCATCACAAAATCTGCTAAATCCGGAATAGATTTTCGTTGGAAATTATTGAATTCTTTTTCAATAAAACAGCGGGTGATTTCGCGTGCGCGATCTGCTCGAAAATTCATAAAAATAACGGTATCACCGTCCTCTATGTTTGCCGCTTGATCCGACTTGGCTTTAATGACAGTTGCCGCTACAAACTCATCATTTTCATCTCGAGAATACGCTGCGTTTAGGGCTTCGATCGGGCTGGCGTATTGATGTTCCGCTTCATTCAGAGTTAACAGGTTGTATGCTTTCTCGACACGATCCCAGCGATTGTCACGGTCCATGGCATAATAGCGGCCAATGATGCTGGCAATTCTGCCGATGTTCAGGGCTTTTAATTGGCCATCGATTTTTAACAATGAACTTTCGGCACTTCGTGGTGGTGTATCTCGGCCATCTAAAATGGCGTGAACATATATTTCTTTTGCGCCTCTCTGAGCGGCCATATCAATCATAGCTTCAATGTGATCTTCATGACTATGGACGCCACCGGGAGAAAGCAGGCCTAAAAGGTGAACGGCTTTGTTGTTGGTAATTGCCTTATCTACCGCGTCAACTAATGCCGGGTTACCCTTAAACGTACCTTCTTCGATATCCTTCGAAATGCGTGTGAAGTTTTGGTAGACAATGCGTCCAGCACCAAGGTTCATATGGCCGACTTCAGAATTTCCCATTTGGCCCTCAGGAAGGCCCACCGCCATGCCTGATGTTTGGATTAATGTATGTGGTTGTTCCGCCCAAAGTTTGTTCCAGAAAGGTGTATTAGCATGCCTGATTGCATTAGATTCCATTTCTTCTCGATGACCCCAGCCATCCAGAATAATTAACGCCATCGTTTTTTTGTGCATACGAATGATTACCTCTAACAAAGATTAAAAATCGAATTTTATAGCCAGGAAACGCACCAAGCTTTTTTTAGATATGCTTTTTTAAATATACTTTTGAAACGTTATATAAAAAGAAACAGGATTTTAGCGTGATTTAGCTGTGAAGGCGACTTTGTATTTTAGTTAGACCGGTTTTATGCCGCTTAATTTGGGTTCTTTATTCCTTTCTCCATATTTAAAGCAATCAGCTTTAGTTGTGGTCACTCTTAGCCCATGTGTATAATGCCTTCCCTTATATATTCGCGTTAGCTATGAGATGAAAGAATGGATCGTTTATTTGAATTTGTTGGTAATCATATTGAATTGTCGGGATTGTTCGTAGCCTTAATGGTTGCACTGTGGTTTTCTGAGAAATCTCGCTCTGGTAAAGGCGTTAGTCCGCAAATAGCGACGCTCATGATGAATAAAGATGAAGCAGTGATTGTGGACATTCGTGAAAAAAAGGAATATTCAGAAGGTAGGGTTGCCGGGTCTTTGCATATCCCCTACGGTAGCCTTAAAGAACGTTCTGTTGAATTAAAAAAATTCGATGATAAGAAAATTATTTTAGTGGATAAAATGGGCCAGCATTCAGGTATGGCCGGTAAGCTTCTTCAGGCCGAAGGCTTTCAGAATGTTTGCCGAATGACGGGTGGCATCACAGAATGGAAATCTTCAAACCTGCCGTTAGTGAAGAAATAAACTTCTTATTTGAATGAGTCAGACTATGCCCGAAGTGATCATGTATTCTTCTCAATACTGCCCTTTTTGTTTTCGAGCAAAATCTATTTTCCAGCAAAAGTCGGTTACTTTTAAAGAGCTCGATGTGGATGCTAATCCTCAATTAAGAAAAGAAATGATGGAGAAATCGGGCCAAAGAACTGTGCCACAAATATGGGTAGGTGAGTTACATATTGGTGGATGTGATGACTTGATGACGATTCAACGCAGTGGTGAGTTAGATGAGTTGCTCGGAATTAGTGAGCAATTTCAGTAAAAAGAGAGCTGTGCACTCGCATTTTTCGAAATCAGGATCTAGTATAAATTTTTATCGAAATAAAACTACCGTGTTAGTTAAAGAACCCAATTAGGATGTCACATGTCTGAGAATGAAAATCAAAATCAAAATGAAGCCGCTCAACCTGCACAAGCAAACTTTGCGCTTCAACGTATTTATGTAAAAGATATTTCTTTTGAGTCACCAAATTCGCCAATGGTCTTCCAAAAACAATGGAAGCCAGAAGTTAAAATGGATCTAAATACCAAAAATACGAAACTTGGTGATGATCATTATGAAGTGGTTGTATCGGTGACATTGACAGTTACTGTTGAAACAATGACGGCTTATATCGTTGAAGTTCAGCAGGCCGGTATTTTTGCTGTTCAGGGTATTGAAGGTGGGCATTTGGCTCAAGCTTTGAATGCATTTTGTCC
>CAXBDA010000111.1:0-6330 GCA_963974595.1 uncultured Oleiphilus sp.
TATCTGACGGAGATTAAGCTAGTATTTTTTTGGAAATGAACTCCGAAACTTGAGTTAGTAAATATAAAAAGGTAAACAAACTCGCATAATAGTACCCTTGATCTACACTAAGAAGGTGCTACTTGGAGATGTAATGTGGGGAAAATAGTTAGAGTGTTGGGGCTTTTCTTTTGTTTGCAAAGTTTTGTCGTTGCTGAAGTTAAGATTCAAGTGGTTGATATTGAAGGGAAACCTGTTCAGAATGCAGTGGTATCGCTACCGCGCGCAGACAAATCCAAACCCGAATTGAGTGCTGGGTCAGCAGAGGCCATGCAAGTGGCGGTGATGGATCAGCTTGATAAACAGTTTACTCCTCAAGTCTTGGTTGTGAAATCTGGTCAATTTGTTGTTTTTCCGAATAGCGACCAGGTGCGCCATCATGTCTATAGTTTTTCCAAACCAAATGACTTTGAAATTCGTTTATATAGTGGCAATCAAGCGGGGCCTATAAGCTTCGAATATCCCGGTATTGTGGTCTTGGGGTGTAACATTCATGACCAAATGCTTGGCTATATATATGTTCAAGATGATGAGATTGCCCGCGTCAGCGACCAGAGTGGTTACGTGGTGTTTGAAGAGCTGGATGCGTATATTCCAGAACAAAATGTGACTGTTTGGCATAGTCAATTATCGAGTAATAAAACAGAAAAACTGACACAAGTATTAAGCGAAAAAAATAAAGATTCAGTCTGGATACTTAGACTTGACTTGATCCCCGATATTAAAAAAGTTAGCCGTAAGTTCAAGCCCAGGTATTAGTGAATTGCTTTCTATGACACTTAATTTCAGAATTTTCAAACTCATTGGTGGCTTGGTAACAGCCAGCTCCCTGGCTATTCTGGTCACCGTTTGGCTAACGGGCTTTAGTCAACTATCTTCTCAGGTGTATAAAGATCTCGACGTTGGCCAAAGTGTTATTGAGCGGGTTTTTGATAATAGAAGTAGTCTGCTCTTCAGTACCGCCGACGTTTTAACGGCAGATTTCGGTTTTAAGCAAGCCGTTGCCTCAAGAGATCAATATACCATAGAAAGTGCTTTGAAAAATCATGGTGAACGTATTTCTGCAGACCTGATGGTATTGCTTTCCTTGGAAGGTGAAACGCTAGCCAGTACCTTTAGCCAGCTCGCGGTTGGGACAGCCTTTACGGATAAAAAACTGGTAGATCAAGCTGTCAAAGATGGTGGCGTCATGTCGATGCTAAGCCTGGGTGGCAAACTGTATCAAATTATATTGTTGATTGTTGAGGCGCCGAATCCTTTAGCCATAGCGGTCGTTGGCTTTGAAGTTAATAATAAGCTTATTAATGATTTAAAAAATATCACCAAATTACACGTGACTATTTATTCTGCTTCGCAAGAAAACAATAGTACTTATAAAAACACGAGTACTTATATTAGTTCTTTATCTGAGGAATCTGTAGCCAAAGCCATTATGGCGGAAGTCGATACCTCTGAAGGTTTAAATCCTTTCACTTATAATTCTGAGCAATTTGTTTCTCAGCACTTTCCCATGAAGGGGGTCACGCTTGCTCAAGGGCATGTCGATGTCATATTGAGTGAGCGAATAGGCTTTTGGTTCAGCAGCTTTTATCAATTATTAATAGATATCGTCTTCATCGGCATACTCTCAATGGCCTTGGCCATTTTTCTGGGTTTAATCTTTTCGAAAAATATTACCAAGCCTTTGGCAAACCTAGTGCTTTTTGCCAAGCATATTGCTTCGGGTGAATATCGGAAAAAAGAAGATACAGACCAAGGTGCGAAAACCCAAGAGATTAGCCGTCTTGAAGATGCATTTTTCACCATGCAAGAAAGTATTCGTAATCGAGAAGCAAAGATAGAGTACCAAGCAAAGTATGATCTGGTAACCAAGCTATTCAATCGTTATGAGATTACAGGCTTTATCAAGAATTGCTTGGCAGAGAAGGCTGTATTTGATGTCATCAGCTTTAAGGTGGTTGGTTTTCGAGAGGTCAATAATGCCTTTGGTTACGATTCAGGAGATGCTTGTTTAGAATCATTAGGTGCGCGCATACAGGTATTAGGTGGAAGAGCTGCCAGGTTAAATGGTAGTGAGATTCTTTGGGTGCCAGATAAGCACTTAGTTAAATCGGATTTGGATACTATTCGAGATAAGTTGGAAGAAGCCCATATTCTAAAAGGCTTAGAAATTAGACTAAAGTTGGCCATTGGTCATCTAGTCCTGCCTAGGGATGCTTCGACAGTAGAATATTTATTTCGAAATCTGAGTATTGTTGTACAAAAAGCAGAAGATGAACCTGCTTTGTACCAGTGTTATCAAGAAGGTATGGAGCAAGAATATCTCAAGCGTTTAGCTATACTACGTGAATTAGAAGTAGCTTTAGAGCAGGGTAATCAGGCAGGGCTTAAAGGTGCTTGTGAGCTAGACATGTTCTATCAGCCTAAACTGCATTTAGCGACTAATAAAGTAAACAAAGTAGAAGCCTTGATTCGTTGGAATAGTAAGGTCTTAGGTTTTGTCCCACCCGATTTATTTATACCCATCGCAGAAAAAGCAGGCTTGATTAATCAGTTAACCCAATGGGTTATTACCCGTGTAGTGGGTGACTTGGCACGTTGGCGAAAACGTGGTTTTCATATTTGTGCAGCAGTAAACCTTTCGGTACACGATCTAACGCATGCACCGCTTATCGAGCATATTCACGCATTGCTTGATAAAAATAATATAGGAACAGATCTTATCGAGTTTGAGGTCACAGAAAGCGACTTGATGGATAATCCTAAAAAAGCAATATCACAGTTGGAAGCACTCAAAGCAATGGGCTTTGCACTGGCGATGGATGATTTCGGAACCGGCTATTCTTCCATGTCTTATTTAAAAAATATGCCGGTCACAACCTTAAAAATAGATAAAAGTTTTGTGTTGAACTTACATGAAAATATTAATGATCAAACCATTGTTCAGGTCATTATTGATCTGGCAAAACGTTTTGACTTAGAACTGGTCGCGGAAGGTGTGGAGAATGAAATTGCGCTACAAATGCTTAAGGCCTGGGGGTGCGACTATATTCAGGGCTACCATATATCAAGACCTGTTGATGGCAACACCTTATTAAACTTCCTGACAGAATATAAGGATAAAGCGGAGAGGCTAAATGAGCGTTAATTCAATGTCGCATCTTTTGTTGAGAATTTCGCAATACTTAATGGGCGTTAGTGTTCTATTCTCTCCCATCACTCTGGCGGGTGATGGTAAAATTGTTGCGACTGCGGGTCTGACTCAGGTTGAAGGTTCGGGTGGTGGTGGCTTAGTTCCTTGGGCAACCCTGTCCGGTTACGATACCCGCGATCAGATTTCTGTCGGGGCATTCAATACTCAAGTGAATGTCGATGATTACCGTTTACAGTCGTGGGGTGTGAATGCCAGTTTTTATGACCGAATTGAAGTCAGTGTCGCGCAGCAAACCTTTGACTTGACGACCTTGGGTGGCGATATTCGCCAGAATATTATTGGCATTAAAACACGGCTATATGGTGATGTGGTGTATAGTCAATGGCCTCAGGTTTCTTTGGGTGTTCAATATAAAACCTTACTTGATGAGGGGGTTGCTAAAGCAGTATTGGCCGATAAAAGTAGTCGTGGTACAGATATTTATCTGGCCATGACCAAGGTACATTTAGGCTTGATCTGTGGTTATAACTTTGTTTGGAATTTAAACTTTCGTGCAACCCAAGCGAACCAAATGGGTTTATTAGGTTTTGGCGGTGATAATAATAAAAACTACGAATTAATGACAGAAGCGAGTGCAGGCATTTTATTGAATGAGCATGTGGCTGTCGGTCTAGAGTATCGTCAAAAACCGGACAATCTAAGCTTAGCGAAAGAAGATGATTGGAAAGATGCATTCATCACTTATATCCCTAATAAAAATATGAGCCTTACATTAGCATGGGCAGAGCTTGGAACCATAGCGGGAGAGGCAGATCAGAATGGTTGGTATTTCTCTTTGAACGCTAGTTTGTAAGATTCTGAGCTAATTTATTTATAGCCTACTAAGAACTTCAGGCAGTTTTGGTGAACGCATGAATCAGATTAAAAACCTTAAATATAGCTATCTTGTTGTCCTGGTATTAGTTATGGCAGCATGGCTGAATGCTTGTGCTATGCATCAGCAAAGAACAGTGTATGAACAGGTTGGTGGGCAAGCAGGTGTTGAAAAAATTAGTGATGCCTTTATTGATGAAATTCAATACGATAAGCAAATACTCGCGTTCTTCTTAGATACTAATATTGATCGCTTTCGGGAAAAATTTATAGAGCATATGTGTGTCCATTTAGGTGGACCCTGTACCTATACCGGAGATAATATGCTTCAAGTACATCAAGGCATGAATATTACTGAAGCTGACTTTAATCGGGTGGTTGAATTGCTCATTAATGCGATGACCAAAGCAGCTATTCCACATCGTGTGCAAAATCAGCTTTTAGCGAAGCTTGCTCCAATGCGTGCCGATATGATTTATCATTAAATGATATTTGGGTTTCGTTAAATGAATTGGAGATTCTTGTTTGCTAGCAGCTTGTTTTTGAGTAGCGCACTTCTGGTTGCAGAAGAAACTTCGCTTGAAAAACATGAGCCAGAAACTGGCTGCCTTAATATTCGAAACATCATCATAAAAGCTAACGATGTTTATGAAGATGATGAGGAGCCTAATTTTTTTGAATCCACACTAAATTTCTTGCATTTCACAACACGTGATAGCGTCATTCAGAAAGAGTTACTTTTTCAGGAGGGGGAGTGTCTTAATCAAGAGTTAGTCGATGAGACGGCTAGAAATCTTAGGGCTTTCACTATATTTTCAGATGCAAGGGTAACGGTTGTTCCTGCTGAGGAAAGTCGGTCTGTTGATGTCATTGTGATGACAAAAGATCGATTTACCCTAAGGGCTGAAGTCGGGGCAAGTAGTAAGTCAGGAACAACCAAAACGCGATTAAGTTTCGGTGAAAAAAATATATTTGGTCAAAATAAAGCACTTTATTTTAGTCGTACCAATGAAGATGGAGAAGCTTTAGCGCGTTATGTCTATAGCGATAATCGTTTCTTTTATGATTATGAATTTAATGCATTTTATATTTCAGCACGTGATGGCGGTCTAGAAAGTTATTCATTCATTAATCCCTTCAGATCTCTCGATGACAAATCATCTTATGGGATTTCATATGCGAAAAACACCCAGAACTTTGTGTTAAAGCTGGATGGTAACGAAGAGTTAGAGATTCCTCAGTTTCATGAGAATCAAACTGTGTTTTATGCCTATGAATTTGGAAATCGGAAAAATTCCGAAAGGCTAGGCTTCAGTTTATCAACGTCTGTGAGCTTACGGCAGCATAGCTCAACTATTAAAAAATAAGCTGTTTAAATGCCCTCCATCAAATCAAGGAGGTCATAATGAACCAGCAATACTCACTCGAAACGGTCGCTGCTAATTTTAAGCAGTGGCGTGAAACACGGCATTCAAATCGCGAAACGACGCCAAAGTCTTTACAAAAACAAGTTGCCGCACTTCAAAAGAAACATAAAGCGATTACCATCAGAAATGCCTTAAATATCAGCAGTGCCGCCTTCAATCGATGGTGTAAAACCTACAATACTCAGCAGGAAGCGTCATCCTGCCCATCATTTATCACAATTCCGCCTGAAGACTTAAAGGTAGGTGAGGATCAAAAAGAAAGCACCGTTCTTTGTGAATTTCCTAATGGCGTACGCTTGAATTTTAATACAGAAACACTTTCTCTGTCTGTGCTCACGCAGTTATTCTGCTTAGAGCGAAGTGCTGTAAGCGCATGATTCATTTAACCGCGCAAAGCAAAATATGGCTGGCGACTGAACCGCAAGATTTCAGAAAAGGTATAGACGGTTTTGCGGCGCTTTGCCGACAGGCATACCACCTTAATCCTCAAGACGGTTCACTTTTTGTATTCGTTAACCGCTCAAAAACCATGATTCGCTTGCTCGCCTACGAGCACAATGGCTATTGGCTGATGACGAAACGCTTATCAAAAGGTCAGTTCATCCACTGGCCTAAGGCTCAGAGGCCTTTGAATGCCGTGATGGCAAAAACCTTGCGACAACTATTAAATAATACAAAAAATGCAGATGTCAGGGCTAAAAAATAACTAAAAAAGCTTGACAGGGTTTTACCTGATTTTTGTTGATTTTCGTGCACAGGCCTAAGCGAGCCCAGACGTGGGTTTGAATCACGTTATCGCGCCACAGCTAAAACATAAATCTATCGCGAAGGGTGCCC
>CAXBDA010000112.1:0-6314 GCA_963974595.1 uncultured Oleiphilus sp.
GACAGATTATTCAGAAAACAGACATTTCAAAGAACGATGTACCCAGCCTGCGTTATTGCATGTGTGCCGGTGAGCACTTATCAGATGAATTATATGCCTCATGGAAAGTGCGTTTTAAGTTAACAATCTACGAAGCGATTGGCATGTCTGAATGTTCATATTACTTATCACAACACCCTACTCGCTCTGTAAAACCTGGCTCTGCCGGCTTCCCTCAACCGGGCCATTTTATCTTTCTTTTAAATGAACACTTGGAGCCGGTAGCAGATAATGAAGAAGGTATGCTCTGCATTGGCCTAGATGACCCTGGATTATTTTTGGGTTATTGGAACCTAGAAGAAACTACCAAGGCATCGCGCAAAGGTAATTATTTTCTGACAGGCGATTACGCTTATCGAGATTCAGATGGCTATATTTGGTTCTTGGGTCGAAAAGATGATTTGATCAATAGTTTTGGCTACCGGATTTCACCGCATGAAATTGAACGCGTGATCAAAACCCATCCGGACATTGCAGACTGCGTCGCGTTAGAAGAATGCATTGAAAAAGATAAAAACATAGTTATCGCTTGCATTATCCTTCATCAAGATAGCGTTTTTAATGAACAAGCGCTGATGGATTATGCGCATGAACACTTAGCCAAATATAAAACCCCTAAAAAGTTTTATGTCATGGCGAGTTTTCCGAGAACAGCAAATGGCAAGGTTCTGCGTAAAGAATTGAGAAACACCCTTCTTAACAAATCGAAGCAATGAAAAATTGGTTCCACTTGCGCATTCTTGCTACAATTCGCGCCTGTTTTTTCCGTTAGAACGTCTTTTCAAAACTTAAGTCAAAATTTTAGAGGCCAATATGTCTAAGCAAGATTCTGTTGTTATTGTAAGCGGTGTGCGTACACCAATGGGTGGTTTTCAAGGGTGCTTGGCAGACGTATCTGCACCTGAACTGGGTGCTATCGTGATTAAAGAAGCGGTTGCACGTGCTGGTTTAAAACCAGAAGACATTCAAGAAGTCATTATGGGTAACGTATTGCCTGCCGGCCTCAAACAAGGCCCAGCGCGCCAAGCGATGCGCAAAGCCGGTTTACCAGATGCAACAGGTGCCACTACCATCAATAAACTCTGTGGTTCAGGTATGAAAGCCACTATGTTTGCTCACGATCTAATCAAAGCTGGCACTAACGATATCATGATTGCCGGTGGTATGGAATCTATGTCGAACGCACCTTACTTGCTTCCCACCGCACGAAAAGGTTTCCGTATGGGTCATGGCGACAAAGCGATGGATCATATGTTTTTAGATGGTTTGGAAGATGCAGAAACGGGCCGTTTAATGGGCTCATTCGCGCAAGAAGTCGCTGATAAAAAAGGCTATACCCGTGAGCAAATGGATAACTATGCGATCCAATCGTTAACCCGGGCTAAAGCAGCAATTGATGCAGGTTTACTCAAAGCCGAAATTATTCCGGTGACCGTGAAAACCCGTAAAGGCGATATTTTAGTTGAAGATGACGAGCAGCCTCATAATGCTAACATCGAAAAAATCCCAAGCCTGCGTGCGGCTTTCGCGAAAGACGGCACCATCACGGCAGCCAATGCCTCGTCCATTTCAGATGGCGCATCCGCTCTGCTACTCATGCGTGAAAGCGAAGCAGAAGCACGTGATTTGAAACCACTTGCGCGTATTGTTGGCCATGCAACGCAATCACAGCACCCAAGTGAATTCACCATTGCACCTGTTGGCGCAATTGAAAACCTATTCAGGAAAACCGGTTGGAACAAAGCAGACGTCGATTTATATGAAATCAACGAAGCCTTTGCCATGGTCGCCATGATGCCGATTATTGACTTAGATTTAGACCCTGAAACTGTCAATATCTTTGGCGGTGCATGCGCTCAAGGTCACCCTGTCGGTTCAACCGGGTCACGCTTAATTGTAACGCTACTGAATGCCCTTAAAGTGAAAGGCAAAACCAAAGGGGTGGCGGCATTGTGTATTGGTGGTGGTGAAGCAACGGCTATGGCAATTGAATTGATCTAAGCTGAGTTCTTAAGTTTTCGCTAATAAAAACCTAGCTTAGCCTAGGTTTTTTTCTATCCATTTTTCACAAACGCTTCTCAGTAAAACAGGAACACATAAGTGAAGGTATTTTATTGTTGTTTATTCATATTAATGCTTGTTTTAGGGTACGACGGAAAGTAGTACTCTACGCGCTGGTTTCCACCAAGCGGATCAACGAGACCTTGTTCTTAATCCGGTTAATCATGTCACCTAAGAACCGCGCCATAAGATTCCCTCACAATACGCAAAAAATTTTTCATCACCAATACGTGACGAAACTTACCAATATGCTAGATTATGCAAGGCTTACTGGTATTGATCATCACCTACAGGGGACTTAAATTAGATGGAACCCTCCGTTTCAACGCACTTAGACGATATTTTGGTGATAATTATGGTGACTGAAGATAAAGAATTTGGCAATGTCGTCCTAAAATTGCCAAATTGTATGATATTAGGCTTGGTAAAATGTACGGCAGGAAAGTGGTGCTCTACAGATACAAGAGAAACTCGGATACCTCGCACCCGACAGACTGGCCGAGGTTGAGGACTTTATCGATTTTTTACAACAGCGTGACCAAGACAAGCAACTAAGAGCACACTATGCACACGCTTCCGAGGAAGTGTTTAACAAAGTCTGGGGCAACGACGACGATGCCATCTATGACAAGCTATAACTTGGGTGAAGTGGTGTTGGTGGGATTTCCCTTTACCAATCTGCAAACCAGCAAAAAGCCCAGCGTTCACTGGGCTTTTTTAAGCTGCGATTAATTAGATCTGTCACCTTTCCACCGGTCACCTTTCCACCGAAATATCATTTAACAACAGACAGAATTAGAAACTGGTTTCCAATCGTTTAAGAGCAATATCTATATGCTTAGGTTGGAATAAATTAGCTTTGCGCTCGGCCCATTTGGTGCCAGCAGGCCAGTTTTTTATGCCTTTTTGAATTGATTCGACATTAGGTTCACATTTTTCTTTAACCAATAGCCAATCAACAGTTGATAGCAACTCCATACCATATGGTGATTCAAACCCGTCAATTAGCTTCAGTGTTTTCTCGAGAGCAGGCCTATACTTTGATCCTTCCGATTTAAGAAACCTTTGTACAAACTCTTTTTTATCATCATTGAACCAAATAACATCATCAGGAGCGCTGTCAGGAATTCGTTTATCTGCCTTCAAATAACTACCGTCTAATGCATTTAGAAGGTGAGCCAAGTTATTTGCATAAGGCCCATAGTAATTAGCTTCGAATGAAAGTTTAAGTTCATTTTCTAAGCCTTCTGATTCTATGACTCTTTGTAAAAACCAAGCCATCTTTTGGATTTCTAAAAGACTACACTCTATCCCTAAAACCAAATAGCTACGAACAAGTTCTGCAATCATAGCTCTGGCTGGCGTTAATTTATTTACACCAGCCTTTTTAGAAACATTTTGGTATTTACTTGTTGGTTGGAAAACAAAAATTTCTACATCATCTAAATCAGCTAAAGCAGATTCAATCTTTGGCTTAACATCAGCCCAATTTAATCCGCCATTGCCTGCACCCAGTGGAGGTATTGCTATCGAACGAACGTTATTTTCTATAATAAACTTACGAAGATCATTGAGCCCTTCAACAACCCATTCCATTTTAGAATTTGCTCGCCAATGCTGTTTAGTTGGAAAGTTAACGATCCACTTTGGTCCCATTAATTCGCCAGTTTCCGTGACAAACATTTTACCGGTTACCACTTCCTTATCTTTACATGCCTTAGCATAAGCCTGCATATTTTTCGCAAAGCGCTCTTTAAACATCAAAGCGATACCCTTACCCATCACACCTACAGTATTAACTGTATTTACGAGAGCATCTGCAGGCGCTTCTAATAAGTTTCCACTTGTATATTTGATCATTAAAAATACCAGTCTTTTCTTGTATGCACTTTCAGTTGCAAGCCACGTTGTGACACATGTTGATCTAATTGTAGTTTCACATTATCCGTATAACAAATCATACCCAGCAAGCCTGAAACGGGACAATGCTCATGAACCAGAGCTTCTGCTTGGTATCGCTCAAACTTACCGGGGTCATCGTTGTCTCTTTTAAAATCACGGGCCTGTAATATTTTCCAGTCAATTTTATCCAGATATTCTAACTCAGTATAGTAATTAGCCCACATATAGTAAGCATGGCTATCCGTAAAAACAAAAGGAATTGATAATCCACTTAAGTGATGAAGACTAGATACCAAAATCACTATTTCATCATTAGCACGCCGCTTAATACCACCATAACCACTATGGATATTTTTCATCATGGGTGAAAAGGGCGTAAAATAAAAAGGCACATAATCATTCAGAAAACCTCCAGGGCCTTTAGCCACAGAATGCGTAGCTCGCTTAGTGGTTAATTCTGGATTTCCAATGTGCACCCAGCTTTTAGAAGAAATAGCACTATTTCCACCATATAAACCATTATCCAGTATCCACGGAATATTATCCTTGTGGACGATACGCCATATAAGCGCTTTTTCTGGATTAAGATTTGGGTAACGATTAGTCATTTACGGGCCAAAAAACATTAGTGAGTTAACATTAATATAAGCATTACAGATCGAGCTCGAAACAAGTTCAATAACTCGGTCTCTCAATTTAACATTTCTAACATATATAGACAGCAACCAGTACAAAATCTTTATTAGGTGGTCTTCCTGAACTCTACCATCAAAAGGATTTCTAGCAAAAAAATGAAATGGTACCATTGTATCAAGATCGAATACCCGACGAGACTCTAAAATATCGCAATCAGCCACATCACTAAACGGCATTAACTCTCTTCTTGGTTTTAGTCCACCCCTAAGTATAGATTCTAAATTATCTACTCAAGTTTCGGAGTTCACTTTTAGCCAGATTGCTTTAACAGACTATTGATTCCAAGCTTTCGCCATACCTTGCTAAACAGATTGTCGACTTGAATGTCAGCACGAGCAAGCAGATCGGTGCTTAATGTTGGCAAAATAGAGGAGCTTATGTCAGGATTCATTTGGTAGCCTTTGATTGGTTTGATGTTTTGTCTAGGTAACGTACATTTTACCATGATAAGGCTGCTTTATTTATATAATTCAGTTGGTTACGCTACATTTTAATTAATTTTTGAACTCCGAAACTTGAGTTCTTAATCATTGAAATAAACATTGGAAGTGAAAATTAAATATTTTTTATTATTCTATTTTGAAGAGTGCATGTCCTTACTTACTTTTTCACAAACGCTTCTCAGTAAAGCAGGAACACATAAGTGAAGGCATTTTATTGTTGTTTATTCATATTAATACTTGTTTTAGGTTTACTGAATCACTTTAGTCTAATCGATAGCAATATCTTACTCAGCTTACGCTACGAGAGAGCTAGCATACATAAGCATGAATACTGGTGTTTATTAAGTGGCCATCTGGTTCATTTAAACCTGATACATACGCTAATGAATTTAGGTGCACTCGCTTTATTAATCATTATGTTTTGGAAGGATATATCTTATCGTGCAGATTTACCTGCCCTACTCTTTTCAATTTTTGGCATCAATATCGGGCTTTATTTTTTAAACCCAGAATTAACATACTATGTTGGTTTCTCTGGTGTATTACATGGTTTATTTTTGTATTACTTCCTAAAAACGTTTCCACAACATAATAAAATCTCAATATTTGCCATTAGCCTTATAACAGCCAAAATCGTTTGGGAGCAATCACCTTGGGGCGACACTTCAGAAACAGCTAAATTAATAGGAGGAAATGTTGCCATCATGGCTCACTTGTACGGTGGCATTTTTGGTTTGATAGCAGGCTTAAGTTATTTAATGTGGAGAAGAAAATAAAAAAAGGCACGAATTTCGTGCCTAAAAGATTATTTTTAACATCGAACAGGCTTATTTATTTCTCTAAAACAACAAACTCTACTCTTCGATTCATAGAACGACCTTCTTCAGTATCGTTAGGTGAAGACGGTTCCATTTCGCCATAACCTTTAGCTTCTAAGCGTTCGCTTGAAACGCCCTTAGAGACCAAATAATCAAGCACGCTTTGCGCTCTCTTTTGTGAAAGCTTCTGATTATACGATTTAGAGCCTCTGTTATCGGTGTGTGCCTGCACTTCGAGCTTAAGCTTATCGTATTGAGTCAATGAAATGGCTATATCATCCAATATTGATTGAGCACCACTGGTTAAATCTGCTGAATCAAGTTCAAACTGAATACCCTTAAGGTCTCCTTCAAA
>CAXBDA010000113.1:0-6296 GCA_963974595.1 uncultured Oleiphilus sp.
GTATTTGATACTACTTGGTATTTGATACTACTTGGTATTTGATACTAAACGTAAAACGCCAAGCTGAAAAGGCTTGGCGTTTTACGGTCTATCCCTTGTCGTTATTCAGATATCCTGAGTAACTGCTCTGCCTGATGTTCTCTTAACAAGGGTTGCAGAACCTGATCTAAATCCCCTTGCATCACTTCGGCTAATTTATACAGCGTTAAGTTAATACGGTGATCTGTCATACGCCCTTGGGGAAAATTGTAAGTACGAATTCTTTCTGAACGGTCACCACTGCCCACCAAACTCTTACGCTGATCAGACTGTTCTTTATGTGCGGCATCTTGTTCTGCAGTTAATAATTTAGAATGAAGAAGCGACATCGCACGTGCTTTGTTTTTATGCTGTGAACGCTCATCCTGACACTCTATCACCACACCTGTTGGCAGGTGAGTAATACGAATAGCCGAATCCGTTTTGTTGACGTGCTGACCACCCGCACCCGAAGCACGGAAGGTATCAATTCTTAAATCATTTTTATTGATTTCAATTTCGTCTACCGAATCAATTTCTGGCATGACAGCCACTGTACAGGCAGAAGTATGAATACGGCCTTGAGATTCAGTTTCGGGCACACGCTGGACTCGATGTGCACCTGACTCAAACTTTAGATTACCATAAACGTCCTGACCTTCAAGGCGCGCGATTATTTCTTTGTAGCCGCCATGCTCACCCAGACTCTCACTGACAACTTCAACTTTCCAGCGTTTACGTTCGGCATAACGTGAATACATTCTGAATAAATCACCTGCAAAAATAGCCGCTTCGTCACCACCTGTTCCGGCACGAACTTCTAAAAAGACATTATTCTTGTCATTTGGGTCTTTCGGTAACAGTAAGGTTTGTAGCTCACGCTCTAACACCTCGAGATTTTCTCTTGCTTCCTTCCAAGCTTCTTCCGCCATTTCACGCATATCCAAGTCGCCATCACTCATTAGAACTTTGGCTTCTTCGACATCTTCTTTAACTTGTTTATAGGCATCATAGGCTTTCACGAGCGATTCAAGATCAGAATATTCTTTGGAATACTCACGAAACTTATTTTGATCACCAATAACGCTCGGATCACTCATCAAAGCAGCAAGCTCTTCGTAGCGCTCACACATGGTATCTAAACGAACTAATAAGGATTCTTTCATTTATTTGGATTCTAAAAAAAGAGGGAATTTAAGTGCGCCGTATTCTATCACTGATAAGAGAGTCAGGCTATTATCTGTTCAGTGAGTGACCTTTAAGACTCAGGCCCAGCAATCACACCCGCATCATGCAAACGGCCAATTTCAGCACTACTCAAACCAACCACCTCTGAAAGGACTTCATCCGTTTGCTCGCCTAAGCGCGGCGCAGGTTTCGCAGGCTCACGCGCAAAAGCAGAGAAATCCCATGGCGCACCCGCTGCCATATAACTGCCGACACCCGCTTGATTGATCTGGCTGAACATAGGATTATCCAAAGAGCAGTCTGGATTAGTATCAAGCATTTGTTTTACGGTCTGATAACGGCTCCAGCATACGCCTTTCTGATTGAAGATAGCTTCAATGTCAGAATAAGGTCGTGATGATATAAAGGCAGAGAATACCGCTGAAATTTCTTCACGAGACTCGAAACGATCACCCTCTTTAGAAAAGTTTCTGCCTAATCGTTTTGCTAGGGCATCCATCTTCTCAGATGAGTCTGTGGCTTCACATAATGATGCCCATTGACGCTTGGTTAAACCAATCACCATGACTCGTTCGCCATCAGATGTTAGAAAATCACGCCCAAAGGCACCGAATAAATAGTTACCATAACGAGGACGATCTTCACCTAATTGCGCTTCTGCAATAAAGCCTAAATGCCCCATTACCGCCATGGCCGCATCGGCTAAAGCAATCTTGCTATGCTGACCTTCACCTGTTCGGAAACGATGGCGCTCCGCAGCAAGCAAACCTAAAGCGGCCATTTGACCCGTGACTAAGTCCCAAGCAGGTAAAACATGATTTGTAGGAGAGTGACTATCACTTGACCCCGTTAAAAATGGCAAGCCAATTGAGGGGTTCACGGTGTAATCAACCGCTGAGCCGCCATGGCGATCACCCTGAACTGTTAATTGAATTAAATCAGGACGAATAGCCGATAACTCCTCATAAGACAACCAGCCTTTGGGCGGAAAGTTGGTGAGCAACATACCCGAGTCTTTGCCCGGTGCGGTAATGATCTGTTTAGCGAGTTCTGCGCCTTCTGGTGAGCGAAAGTTAATCGCGACCGAACGCTTTGATTTATTGAGACCGGCCCAGAACATACTCACATTGTCTTTAGTAACAGGCCAGCGACGATAATCCAAACCACCTCCAATGGCATCAATTCGAATAACATCGGCACCGAGTTGCGCCAAGGTCATTCCACCTAGGGGTGCAGCAACAAATGCAGAGGCTTCAACCACTCGCATGCCTGATAAAATCGCGGTCATAGTATCTATCCTTTAAAATCAATGTAGGTGTAATCCCAAGTTTTATGGACGCAAGAATAAACCAGGCTTCAGCTTAAATCTACCCAGCACTGAATGATAAGCCGACTTCTTTAAGCAATATAAAAGAACTATTCAAAAAAAATATTTTATGCGAATCTATTTGATTTAGCTCATTCGCAGAAATTAATTTTTGACTATACTCTACAGTCCCTATTCACTAATTGATTACACGTTTATGACGGATACCTATAGCCACGTCGACCCTTTACAAAAACTTGGCAGCAACGTAACGCTGGTTGAGAAATTAATGTTATTGCATGAGTTCCTGAAAGCTCAGCACCCGTTTATTGATCGCATTGCTATAGCGCTTTATGACAGCCCCACAGACGTATTGAAAACATTTATATGGTCTGGTGAAGAAGATAGCCCTTTAACACATTATCAGTCAAAAATGACTAACTCACCCTCTTTAGTTGAAATTGCAGAGACGACCCAACCGCGTGTTGTGAATAACATGGATATATTTTCTGACGGGCAAAACAAACACACGCGTTTATTGAGTAAAAATCATTTTGGCTCAAGTTATACTTTCCCCATGTATCAGGATGGTCATTTCTTTGGTTTTACATTCTTTAATTCTTTCGAAAAAAATGCTTTTCAGGAGGGTATTTTAAGTCAGTTAGATATGGCCGCGCATATTTTAGCCTTAATTGTGTCTCATGAGCATGATGTCATTGAAACACTTCAAGCAGCGATCAAAAGTGCGATGCATTTCACCCACCATAGAGATCCAGAAACCGCTAGCCATATAGACAGAATGTCTCGTTTTTCAAAAATCATCGCTGAAGAGTTGGCCAGCAAGCATAACTTTACTGATGAGTTTGTTGAACATATCTTCTTATTTTCTCCGCTTCATGACATTGGCAAAATAAGCATTCCAGACAGTGTGTTGCTGAAACCCGGAAAACTGACTCCTGAAGAGTTTGAGGTAATGAAAGAGCATGCTCAACGTGGCCGAGAAATTATTGAGGCCTTGTTGGAGAATTTTAGTTTAGACAGTGTTAACCATATCGATATTCTAAAAAATATAGCGCAATGCCACCATGAAGCTTGCGATGGTTCTGGTTACCCTCAAGGGTTAACGAAAGAGCAAATTCCGATTGAAGCTAGAATTGTAGCTGTTGCAGATATTTTCGATGCCCTAACCAGTACGCGCCCATATAAACAAGCATGGACAAATGAAAAAGCTTTTGAGACCGTTCAAGGTATGGCAGGCACTAAATTAGACGAAGAATGTGTCGCCGCCTTAATCAAAAACCGAAAAGAAGTTGAACTCATTCAAAAACAGTTTAAAGAAAATACTATTGGTTAAGCCAGCATAACAATGACAAGGAGAAATATATGCCGACCCCCAAGTTAGGACAACAAGCCAGCATCACACGGTCTTTTTCAGAACAGGATGTGAAAGACTTTGCCCGTTTATCAGGCGACTTTAACCCTATTCACATAGATCCTAAATTTGCCAAAACAACGGTCTTTGGTCAACGTATTGTGCATGGTGTATTAGTTTCGAGTCTTTTCTCAAACCTTCTAGCTGAAAAAGTACCCGGCAAAGGCAGTATTTATTTAGGCCAAACCTTTAAGTTCAAAAAACCTGTGTTCTTTGATCAAACTGTCACCGCTAAAGTCGATGTTATCAATGTGCGTGAAGACAAACCCATTGTCACCCTCAAAACAACTTGCACCAATGAGAAAGGTGAAGAAGTGATTAGTGGTGAAGCGGTGTTAATGTTTAATCCAGATATAGATTAATGCTGCTAGACAGGCGCACTTATGGCTAAAATCCACGAAATCATGCATTATTTTGTTACTGTGTTTTTTTTCAAAAATTTATAAAAAGAACTTACATCTTTAAACCCTAAGGCTTCGGAAGAATGTTCATTTGAATAATGTATATGCACTTTTTGCAGTTTTGAGAGTATGGCCATTCTTTCTTTTAAGACCAAGGCAGTAAAGCTAGTCCCCTCTTCTTTCAATTTCCTATACAGTGTCGCTTTACTCATACGCAACATACGCAAGTGCGCATCTAAGTGACAATATGTCATTAAGTCTGTTCTTAAAAGACTTTCAACTTTTGCCTGAATTGTTACCAGCTCGGCTGCCTGAAAAGGGGCACTTTCAGAATTCTCAGCAATAATCTTCCGTAGATAAGGGTTTGAACTCTGAACGGTCTTATTCAATTCTGAATCGAACAGTTCAATAGCATTTTCATCTGCATTAAAGTGGACATTAGCGCCAAATATCGCAGTATAAAGATGGCTATACGCAGGCTTTTCAAAGACAAACTGAGCACGTTTTACATTCAATTTGGATGAAGTGAAATATTCTGCCCATGCAACCAAAGCCACCATACTACGTTCGGTGGCCATAACAGGGTAGGTATAACTTGAACTAAACTTAAAACAAAGCTTAATATGTTGAGATTCGTGTTTGACAGACAAAAATTCAGCTTCATTCAACAAGGAAATATTGTCATGAAATACATCCAATGCCTGTTTTAATGTATCACAACAAGACAGCCAGCCTGCCAACAAGCCTTTAGCATTTACAGTAACAGATTGGCCGATATCAACACCTAAAGATGGTATTGATGAACAGCTGTTAGCTATTTCCCATAAAGATAAAAGATCCGTCTCAGGTAAGCGTTTTTCAATAATTGACAAACCTGAATGATGCGCCTTGAATACGCTTTCAAGGCCATGAGATATCACCTTAAGCGTAGTCTGATCGATCATATTTCTGGATATCAGCTCATCAGCTAAGTCAACAACCGCTATCGCTGAGACGGTTGAGTTTTTTCTTACATGCATGTTTGTACCAAAAATTAATTAGAAGATTGCTTTTACAGAACGGCAGTTAAGCTTAATATCTAAGTAAGATGTTGTGCTTATTTTTAAAATAACATTCAAACAAACTCAACTGCAAAGACCGTGGCACTTTTAGTTTTCAATGTTGGTTTGGAATAGGCTGCGATGTTTCAGTACGCTTAAACTTTAATGTCAGACAATTGATCAAGGATATACTAATGCAACAAAACGACAACAAACTATCTAAGCGCGCAACACTATTACTGACAGGATTAGTCAGTACGGCGATTCTGCTATCGGCATGCGGCAGCAACCGGCCTACCGATATTGGCGTAACGAATGGTAAACTACTACCCTGCCCCGAATCACCGAATTGCGTTAGCAGCCGCTCAAATAATCAAATTCATGCCATCAAAGCGATTCATTTTAAAAAGCCAATTAACCAGGCAGAAGCAATTATAGCGGTAAAGGAAGCCTTATTAAGTTTGCCTAAAATTGAAATTATTACAGAAACTGAAACCTATTTGTATGCTGAAGCGACAAGCAAAATTATGCGATTTGTCGATGACGTAGAGTTCTTGTTTCCGAATGAAGGCATGATCAAAGAAGTGCATGTACGTTCTGCGTCTCGATCAGGTTATCGCGATTTTAATGTTAATCGAGAAAGAATTGAAAGTGTCCGCGCTCAGCTCATTGAGAAAGGTCTAGCTGTTCGAGAATAGTCAATCCGGGTAATGTTTCCTGAGCTAGCAGCTCCTTGTTCTAAATTAAACTCCCAGCGTCATCAAATACAGTTTGATTTATCACAAATTCATCACAAGAGTTCATATGTTTATAAAGCTTGCTATGTAGGCCTTCTCAAGTATCTGAAATTAGCGCAGACTGATCCAAATGCCCTATCCGCCTGTACTGTTAGTCAGTTATAAATAGTCAGT
>CAXBDA010000114.1:0-6248 GCA_963974595.1 uncultured Oleiphilus sp.
CTACCTTTTGACAAAGCAATAACTAATTTATCTGACATATTAATTCTCTAAAATTATATTTCTTTAAGCACTAAAATCCATCAAGTCTAACGCTAGCTAGGTAAGCGTTTTATTTTGCCACCTAAAAGCTGTAGCTTCTCTTCTATGCATTCGTAACCTCTATCGATATGATAGATTCTATCAACCACTGTATCCCCTTCAGCAACTAAACCAGCAATAACAAGCGATGCAGATGCTCGAAGATCTGTCGCCATAATCGGCGCGGCATGTAATTGTTCTACGCCGGTAATAATAGCGGTGTTTCCTTCTAGTTTTATATCCGCACCCATTCTAATTAATTCATGAATATGCATAAAGCGGTTTTCAAATACGGTTTCCGTAATTGAGCCTGTACCTTCAGCAACACAGTTCATGGCAGCAAACTGGGCCTGCATATCGGTAGGGAAGCCTGGAAAAGGTGCCGTTTTTATAGAAACAGCCTTAGGTCGCTTGCCTTTCATGTCTAACTCTATCCAATCTTCTCCTGTCCGAATATGCGCACCCGCCTCTTTAAGCTTTACAAGAACAGAATCAAGTAATTTGGCAGACGTATCTTTCAGAAGGACGCGCCCACGCGAGGCAGCGGCTGCACACAAATACGTACCTGTTTCGATCCTATCGGGCAAGACATCGTAATGGCAGCCTTTGAGGCTTTTAACGCCATTTATTTCAATCACGGCAGTGCCATGACCCGTCACATCGGCACCCATAGCGATAAGGCATTCAGCTAAATCTACAATTTCTGGTTCACGTGCTGCGTTATTTAAAATGGTTTTCCCGTCTGCAAGTGCAGCCGCCATCATTAGGTTCTCAGTTCCTGTTACCGTTACAGTATCTAAAAAAATATTAGCGCCTTTTAAACGCCCATTAGACTTAGCTCTGATATAGCCATCTTCAACCGAGATAGTTGCGCCCATAGCTTCAAGGCCGCGAATATGTAGATCGACAGGTCGGCTTCCTATTGCACACCCCCCTGGCAAAGACACTTCTGCTTCACCAAAATGGGCTAATAGCGGCCCCAAGACCAAAATAGAAGCGCGCATGGTTTTGACTAACTCATAAGGCGCTTTTAGATCTTTAATGGTCATTGCATTCACTTCTACACTCATTTTCTCATCGATAATGAGTTCAACTCCCATACGCCCCATTAGCTCAATCATCGTAGTAATGTCATGTAAATGAGGAAGATTCCCCACTGTGACAGGCTCGTCAGCTAATAATGCAGCTGCTAAAATAGGCAGCGCAGCATTTTTTGCGCCTGATATTCGAATGGTTCCATCTAACCGATTACCACCACTAATGACTAACTTATCCACGATAAAAATCCTTAATTAAAAATAAAAAGAAAAAACTTAACTAATCGCTGACCATTCTTCGGGAGTGTAAGCTTTAATTATAACTGCGTGAATTGTGCCGTCCATAATATAAGTATTCAAACAACCGTATATTAATTGTTGTTTCTTCACCGGGCTCAAACCTGAAAAAACCTCACCAATAGCAATTATTTGATAATGAGAGCCATCTATTTGAACTCTTACATCTATATTTTCAATTTGTTGCTTTATGATTTCTTCAACATCAGTTGCTTGCATAATTAACACGCCAATAAATATTAATAATTGAGGGAAAGTAGTAAATCTTAAGCTTTAAGCTATTAAATAGGGACGACATGATACAGGAATCATCGACATGACTAAACAGAAAATATGAAAGTAGTCGAGTGTGTTAAGTCGAGATTAATAGCAAATAATAGAAGGAATGAGGAAGTTTTTGCTAGTCAGTAATTAAGATACTTTCAATACCGCTCACGCGAGCCATATTGAATAAAGCCGGCGGCATATTTTTATAGTATAGCTGTCTGGATGAAAGCTTGGCCTCTCTTAGGCCAAAAAGCAAAAAGGCAAGCGTAACACTGCTAACACTTTGCAAACCGGAAATATCTATATGGAGGTTGTCTTCATTAATCTCAGACAGATGCTGACTTAGCGACTGCTTACATTGCGCTGCTTCAAAGTGCTCGATTGTGCCTGACAAATAAAGTATTGAATCAGCACCAGAGGCCAGACTAATCACCCACTTACTCCGTTCGATTTAGCTTTCTCTGCAGCACCCTCGAGTTCTAGATCAACAGACCAGGCACTGATAACGGCATCTATATCGCCTTTATTTTTGCGATACTCAAGCTCAAACTTATCTCTAAATGCTAAGCCGATGTTAACACCAAACACAATCACATTTTCCATCATCCATTGCTGCTCATCAGTTTTATGCATGGAATAAGTAACAGGGAATACGGTACCGTTGTCTGACACAATATCCAAATAAACAGAAGCTTTTTTATCACTTCTGGTATTTATTTCCGCTTTATGCACTTTAATTTGAAAGACACCGCTATCGATTAAGGTCTTTGTGTACGTTGAATACAGGCTATCCTTAAACACCTCAACAAATTTATTTTTTTGTTCGTCGCTTGCTGTTCGCCCATATTTACCCATGACACGCGCGGCTATTCTTCTAAAGTCGACAATTTTACTTAAGGCTTTATCCATATTGTTAAAAAAACGATCAGGCTCCGTATAGTAAATAGGCCTTTCTTCATTAAACTTTACTAAAAGTTCCTGGACGCTTTCTTCAACCACCAGCTTCACTTGCTCAGACTGATCTTCACTTTTGGCATATGAAGAAAAAGTACCCACAAGAAATAAAACCCCAAAAAAATATAGAGATAGAGTCTTTTTAATTTTTATTAACTGCATGATCGTTCCTAAATTAATATTAACCATTGAATTTATAGGCTGCTTCTACTGGATGCAAACGCGCCGATAAGCTTTTCTAAATTTAAAGCCGATTGAGTATCAAAAATAGTATCGCCATCTGCAAGAACATCCGGGTCACCACCAACACTTAATCCAACAAACTTCTCACCCAGCAAACCTGCCGTTTGAATTGAGGCAACGGTATCAATTGATAGATTATCAACTGACTTATAAATTTCCATCTCAACCAAGGCTCTATATGCCTTTTTATCCAGGGAAATAGCGCTCACCTTGCCAACGGTCACTCCGGCAACAGATACTTGCCCTCTCACTGACAAGCCACCAAGGTCATCAAACTGAGCATAAATCCGGTAAGTTTCTTTTTGAGAGTCCATCGATAGGCCGCTCACTTGAATCGCCAAAAAACCAAGCGCTATAAAACCAACAATAATAAATACACCCACAACTGCTTCAATATAACGCGAATACATAGAAAACGAACCCTTTTAAGTAAACCCAACACCGAACGACGCGAAGGTTTTTTATTTAATATTGTAAAAGTAAAATCAGATTGAACTAAACATCACAGCTGTCAGAATAAAGTCTAAACCTAAAACAGACAGAGAAGAATACACAACTGTTTTAGTGGTAGCTATACTAATTCCTTCTGATGTTGGAATACTGTCGTAGCCTTGATAGACAGCGATCCAGGTACAGACCAAACCAAACACAATAGCTTTAATCATGCCATTCAAAACATCTTCTTGAAAATCGACACTTTGCTGCATATTAGCCCAGAATGAACCTTCATAGACACCAAGCCAATCAACCCCTACTAAAAGACCACCAAATATACCGACAGCGCTAAAAATCGCAGCAAGTAGTGGTAAGGAAATAAAGCCTGCCCAAAGTCTGGGCGCAATAACGCGTTTAATGGGGTCAACCCCCATCATTTCCATACTACTAAGTTGTTCAGTTGCTTTCATTAAGCCTATTTCAGCTGTCAATGCTGAGCCGGCCCGACCTGCAAATAGTAATGCAGCAACGACTGGGCCCAATTCACGCACCAAAGTTAAAGCCACCATCTGACCAATTGCTTGCTCAGAACCGTAATCTATTAAAATACTATAACCTTGAAGCCCAAGCACCATGCCGATAAACAGGCCTGATATAACAATGATGACGAGAGATAACACCCCCACGTAATAAATCTGCTTTATAAGGCCAGATAATGATTTTAAAGAGAATGATAAGCCAAAAATTGCACGAATTAGAAAAATACCGGAGCGCCCTAAAGATGACACAAAGTCGATTGTTGCTTGGCCTTTTTTAACGAAAAAATCTAACACTAGACACTCTCATATAATGGTATTGAACACCTGTGTGCTAATACTTAAAACAATGAATATTCAGCCAATCAAATCAGTTTGAAAATCATTCGCTGGGTAATGAAAAGGCACGGGGCCATCTGGCAAGCCATTTAAAAACTGCCTGACCAGAGGCGAACCAGATTGTTTTAAATCTCCCGGAGGGCCTTCTCCAATAACCACCCCATCCGCCAGTATCACGGCATGATCACAAATACTCAGTGCCTCTGGAATATCATGCGACACTAACACGCTGGTTAAACCCAGTGCATCATTTAACAAACGAATTAACTGAACTAACACCCCCATGGCGATTGGATCTTGACCAGCAAAAGGCTCATCATACAAAACAAGCTCTGGATCAAGCGCAATGGTTCTGGCTAATGCAACTCGCCGAGTCATTCCCCCAGATAATTCTGCAGGCATCAAGTCACGAGCCCCTCTAAGACCAACGGCATTTAGCTTGAGTAATACAATATCCCTAATCATATCTTCAGGAAGCTTTGTATGCTCACGCAGAGGAAACGCAACATTCTCGAAGACACTTAAATCAGAAAACAATGCACCACTTTGAAAGAGCATGCCCATCTTCTTTCTCATTTCAAACAGCTCTTTACGATTAAAATGCGCTATATTGTTGCCATCCAAGACTATATCGCCTTTCTCTGGTTTTAATTGACCACCAATGAGCCTAAGAAGTGTCGTCTTGCCTGTGCCGCTAGGGCCCATTATTGCCGTCACTTTCCCTCGGGGTATATTCAAGGTAGCACCACTAAAAATACTTCTGTGGCCGCGAGTAAAATGTATGTTTTTTATTGTGATATATGAATCCAAGACAACTAATACCGAATATTGATTGTAGAAAAAAGGTACGCCATTAAAACAAAGCCTTGCAGGCTAGCTATTCTCTAAAAAATAATTTGCAGAAGCAAATCAACTTACGCAAAATGCGACTCGCACTCATTATGTGTTATCTTTTTATATTGAACCATACAATCATGATTACAAAATATTATATAAACTATAAACAAGGTCACCAGATTTATGACAAGTAGCTATATTGAGTCTGCAAAAAGAACCATTGAAATTGAACAACAAGCGATAGCAGCCTTGTTTGATCGAATCGATACCTCTTTTGCAGAAGCATGTGAGTTAATGAAGGCCTGCAAAGGTCGTGTTATCGTCACCGGCATGGGTAAATCAGGTCATATAGCAAACAAAATTGCGGCAACACTCGCAAGTACGGGCACACCTTCATTCTTTGTACACCCTGGCGAAGCCAGCCATGGCGACTTAGGCATGATTACGGGAAATGATGTCGTATTAGCTATATCCAACTCAGGCAATACTGTCGAAATAACCACAATTCTACCATTAATTAAACGAATGGGTGCACCTCTCATCAGCATGACCGGAAACTCAAACTCAACCCTTGCAACGCAGTCCAATATTCATTTAGATATTAGCATTAAAGAAGAAGCATGCCCTCTAGGCTTAGCACCCACATCAAGTACAACGGCAACGCTTGTCATGGGCGATGCCTTAGCTGTCGCTTTATTGGAATCAAAGGGCTTTTCGGAAACTGACTTTGCATTTTCACACCCCGGCGGAAGTCTTGGAAAAAAATTATTGCTCACAGTCAACGACATCATGCATAAAGGCGCCCGCATCCCAATTGTAACAGAAGGCACACCACTATCTAACGGGCTGTTGGAAATATCAAATAAGGGTTTTGGTATGACTGCTATCGTCAATAGTGATCATAAACTAACCGGTTTATTTACCGATGGAGATCTAAGACGGGCATTTGATTCAAAAATAGATGTACTAACTACCTCTATCGATCAGGTTATGACAACAAACTGCAAGACTATCCAAGCAGATATTCTTGCCGCAGAAGCACTCCAAATCATGGAGCAAAACAAAATCACTGGCCTTCTTGTTACCGATAAACAAAACAAAGTAGTCGGCATCCTTCACATGCACGATCTAATACATGCCGGGGTGATCTAGTGCATTCATTACTATCTGACGAATTAAATAATAAATTATCAAAAATTAAACTTCTTGCCCTTGATGTCGATGG
>CAXBDA010000115.1:0-6092 GCA_963974595.1 uncultured Oleiphilus sp.
ATGGCGGTTTTTTAGTGTTATCAATGTCTATAAAGTTTTAAGGTTAGACTTGTATTAAGTTCTTCACTTTATTCATCGCATTCTTTTCAAGCTGTCTGATTCGTTCTGCTGATACACCGTATTCTGCAGCTAAATCATGTAAGGTTGCCTTGTTTTCAGTCAACCAGCGTTTTGACAAAATATCAAAACTACGTTCATCCAAGGTTCTTAATGCATTATGTAACTTTGAGTTTGTATCTTTTTTTGAGTCTATTTTTTCAATACAATGCGCTGGATTATGGCGGTTATCTTCCAAGTAGTTTGCGGGTGTTTGATAGGCACTGTCATCATCATCGTCGCTGGACATATCAAAAGACATATCATGAGCACTGAGACGACCTTCCATTTCACGCACAACTTTTGGTTCTACGCCTAAATTTTCAGCAACAGACTCAACTTCTTTATGGGTGAACCAAGCTAAGCGTTTTTTGTTACTGCGCAAGTTAAAGAACATTTTACGCTGGGCTTTCGTGGTCGCAATTTTAACAATACGCCAGTTTTTTAAAATAAACTCATGTATTTCAGCTTTAATCCAATGAACGGCAAAAGAAACAAGGCGAACACCGTATTCAGGGTCAAAGCGTTTTACCGCTTTCATTAAGCCAACATTACCTTCCTGAATGAGATCTGCTTGAGCTAAGCCGTAGCCGGCATAGCTTTTGGCAATATGAATCACAAAACGAAGATGTGACATAACCATATGGCGTGCTGCTTCAAGATCATTTTCATCATGTAAACGATCGGCAAGGGCTCGCTCTTCTTCAACTGTTAAAATGGGGATGCCACTTACGGCCTGAATATAAGATTCAAGATTCGCACCTGGAACCAACATATCAACTGGCTGTAGACTTGTTCCCATGTTTTTACCTCCAAACTATCTATATTAGAAAACTATCTATATTAGGCTGAGTTATATTTAGACTAAGAGTAGACTAAGAGCTTAGGACAATTAAAAAAGTGCACTTTGTTATATCTTAGACTCACCAGTATACAAAAAGTTCCATAAAACGTCATGTCGTTATATATTGATTAAAGTATTTTGATTAAATTTTATTCAATATAAGTTATTCTAACAGAATAAGGAAGACTAAAAGTCTACTGAAGAAATTACTATTTGTTCAATAATTCACTTTTATTCAAAAGAATAAAGTTTTAACTTGGTTCAATTTCATCCAAGTGTCTTCTAACGGCGAGCCAGGCACTTAACCAGCCAAGACTCAAGCCAAAAATAAGTAAAAAAAGTGTAGATAGAAAAGTTAAACCTGACAAGCTAAATTCAAATTGATATGACAAAGACAGTGCTTGAATGGGTTCATTTAAAATATAGATTACCCACTGAATTAAGCACCAGGCGACAATGCTCGCACCTAAACCAAGAAATACCCCCATGTAGAGAAAGGGGCGTCTAACGAAGGGGTCGGTACCCCCCACCAACTTTACAACGATGATTTCTTCTTTTCGATTTTCAATGGCTAAGCGAATAGTATTTCCTAAGACTAATACCACGGTTAGAGAAAGCATTGTGGCAATAATCCAAACGGCTCGTTCAACTAAACGTGTTATAGACTGAAGCCTCTGAACCCAAGCTGCATCTAAGATTGCTGAATCGACTTCTGGAAGTGTTACCAGGCTATCACGTAATTGTTCAATGGCAGACAGGGAGCTTATTTCAGGATTCAGGCGAACGATGATGGCGTGAGGTAGAGGATTTTCATCTAAGAATTCTATAGCATCAGTAAATTCAAAACGTGTTTTAAAGTCAGCAAGTGCTTGTTCATTATCGATAAATAAGCTTGAATTGACGCTTTGTTTTTCTAAAATTTTACCCGCTAGTACACCTGCATCTAAACTAGGTAAGCCTTTTTTAAGTAATAATGTAATTTGAGGTGAGCCATCCCAGTTCTTATTGATATCTTCAAGGTTTGCCAATAATACGCTGAGCAACACAGGCAGAACCAAGGCAATTCCAATGACAAAGCAGGTGAAACTCGTGGTGAGAGCGTGCTGGGATAGCTGAATAAGCGTACTTTTGGCGACTTTTTGGTGGTGTTCAAGGTAGTGCTTAAAGGCATTTTTGTTTTCTGTCGGTTTGGCACCACTGGACTTAGGCGAATCAGCCATGTTGGGCTCCAGACTTTATACTGCCCTGAGCAAGCTCGATAACACGATAATGCAAGGGGTGGATGAGTGCTAAATCATGGCTTGCTATGAGTACCGTGACGCCGACCTGATTAAATTGCATGAACAGCTTCATGATCTCAGCAGAGAGTTCTGGGTCAAGGTTTCCGGTTGGCTCATCGGCTAATAACACGGGAGGTTTATTGACAACAGCGCGCGCAATACCGACACGCTGTTGTTCACCACCAGAAAGCTGAATGGGGCTTAGCTTTTCTTTTGAGAGCAAGCCTACCTTGTCTAAGGCTGCCCTAACACGTTTACCAATATCACGCTGAGCCATGCCCGAAATTTCGAGAGGTAGTGCCACATTATCAAAAATAGTTCTATCGAATAATAAACGATGATTTTGAAAAACCACACCGACATGTCTTCTAAAGTAGGGAATTTGACGTCGTGGAATATTGCTTAAATTTTGTCCGCCAACACTGACGGTGCCTTCCGATACTCTTTCCATGAGCATAATAAGTTTGAGCAGTGTGCTCTTACCAGCACCAGAGTGACCGGTCAGAAATGCCATTTCCCCACGATTTAAAGAAAAGGAGATGTCATGAAGCGCTTTATAGCCATCAGAGTAGTGTTTTTTTACGTGCTCAAACTTAATCATGATTAACCGTGTGTTTATTCAAATAGAGCGGCAACAAATTCATTCGACTCAAAGGGCCTGAGGTCATCTATTTGTTCGCCGACACCAATAAAGCGAATAGGTAATTGAAGTTGTTTTGCAATGGCAAAGATAATACCACCCTTTGCGGTGCCATCTAATTTGGTCAAGCTGATGCCGGTAACCCCGACAGTTTTTTGGAAGGCTTGTGCTTGTGATAAAGCATTCTGTCCTGTCCCTGCATCTAACACGAGCATCACTTCATGAGGCGCAGTATTGTCAACTTTTTTCATAACTCTAACAACTTTTTCAAGTTCGCTCATCAGGTTATCTTTATTCTGGAGACGCCCTGCAGTATCTGCAATTAAGACGTCTGCCCCTTTCGCTTTAGCAGAAGCGACGGCATCAAAAATAACGGATGCACTATCCGCTCCTGTATGTTGCGCAATCACAGGTACGTTGTTCCGGTCACCCCATACTTGAAGCTGTTCAACGGCAGCAGCGCGAAATGTGTCGCCCGCCGCTAACATGACTGAATGTCCTTCAGTCTGAAAATACTTTGCCATTTTGCCAATGGTGGTCGTTTTTCCAACACCGTTGACGCCAACCACTAAAATAACGTAAGGCTTCTTGTCTGACTCTATTGTTAAAGGGGCATGACAAGTATTAAGAAGATCTGCGAGTTCTGTTTTGAGCGCGGTGTGTAAGCTTTCTGCATCTTTTAGCTCATTACGTGCACATTTTTCGGTAATTTTATCGATGATTTCGGTGGTTGCCGCAACCCCGACATCTGCTGTCAGAAGCTGTGTTTCTATATCTTCGAGCAGCTCATCATCGATTTGTTTTTGACCCAGAAATAGCTTACTTAAACCGTCGGAAAACTGTCCACGTGTTCTGGATAAACCAGATTTAATGCGAGCAAAGAAATTCTTAGGCTCACTGACGTCAAGTGACGCTGGTTTTGCTGCTTCAGGCTCTTGTGCTGGTGTGAGTGCAGCGGGTGTTGGTCCTTTGCGATCAACTGGGGCAGGTCTTTCCTCGACAAGCTTTTTTGGTGTCTCTATTAAGCCAGAATCTAAGCTCGCTTTATTTGAAGCTTTAGCAGGAGGAAGATGTTTATGGGGTATTTGCTCGACTTTTTTCGGCTTACTTCGGTTTTGTTTTGCTCGATATAAATCGATAGCAATTAGGAGTGCGATCGCGGCAAGCGCAATAAGTGAGTATAAGATTGTTGTTTGCATAGTGAGTCTATTTTACCGAAACTGAATGAATAATATGTTTTGGGTGCATTGATACTTTTTGGAGCACCGCTAAAATACAGGTATTTATGCTGTCCTTTCTATCATGATGGACTGCAAGTTAACAGGAAATTCTAATGTCGACGCGAGCTAAAAAAAACCTCCAAAGAGAAAAAATACCCTATGGAGCGAAAAAAACCAAACAAGTTAGTGTAGGTATGAAAAGCTCAAATCTTAAAGCTGAGTCAGGGTCTTATCGAATTATAGGTGGGTTGTGGCGAAGCCGACGCTTGAATTTTCCTGTAATTGAGGGTTTGAGGCCGACGACTGATCGTGTACGCGAGACGGTGTTTAATTGGGTGAGCTCGGAAATACACGGTGCTCATGTACTGGATGTTTTTTCGGGTAGCGGTGCATTAGGTTTGGAGGCATTATCGCGAGGCGCGACGAAACTGGCAGCGATCGAAAAAAATAAACAAGCGGCTGTTGCACTGCAATCTAATATTGATCTACTCATGCAAAACAGTAAGAGCGAATCGGTGGCCAAGGTTATACAGGTTAATGCTTTATCTTATCTTAAAGCGCTTAAATCAAACGGCCCCCCGGTATCGGAATCATATGATTTGATTTTTTTAGATCCACCATTTCGTAAGGGTTTGCTGGAAGAGGTTATTTTATTATTAGATGGGCACCCTATGGTTAAAGAGGATGCTTTGATTTACGTTGAGCGAGAAAAAGAAATGGCGAGTTTGATCTTGCCAGAAAGCTGGAGTTTGTTAAAAGATAAGGTCGCCGGCCAAGTTGTTTATCAGTTATTCCGCGTAAGAGGCCAATGCTAGGTTTGGCCTCAGTTATCTTCATGTCCCTAATTAAACCTTTACTAAAGAATATTGTTTTAAGTTAGCGGCAAAGGTTTCAAGACTGGCAATGCCACTCTTTTCAGCTTGCTGGCACCATTCAGATAAAGATTGAAGTTTTTCCTGGAAGCGGCTGCCAGGATGTTTTTTCCAAATAGCTTGTAACTCCTGACTCTTATCGTAGATTAGTTTGATGCTGGTGTTTTTCTCTAACATTGCTTCAATGCGTTGTTGTTCCGTCTGTTTTACAAGATGTTCATCTCGAATGAGCAGCTTTCGCGCTTTTTTAAATAGCCTTTTCTCGTGAGCCTGCATAACGGCTTTTTGTTCTTTGATAACAGGAATCATTACTTTTTTATGATACTGAGACAAAATATAAAAACGGTTATGGATAATCGCCATGAGTGAATCGTCATCTAATTCATTTTTGGTATTATTTTTCTTTGCTGTCGGCGCAATATGGCGGGCTTTTGCTAAACCGAGGTGACTAAATAAAGTAATCCACAGCCAGCCAATATCAAACTCCCAAGACTTAACGGATAGTTTGGCAGAATTTGGGTAGGTATGGTGGTTGTTATGCAGTTCTTCGCCGCCAATAAAAAATGCCCATGGCATAATGTTTTTAGACGCATCTTTGCATTCAAAGTTACGATAGCCCATTGAGTGACCAATACCGTTAATCACGCCAGCAGCAAAAACGGGAATCCACATCATCTGGATTGCCCAGATCGTAAGGCCCACAATACCAAACAGACATAAGTCGATAAGTAACATAATAAAGACACCTTTCATTTTGTGAGGGGTATATATATGCCTTTCGATCCAGTCTGTTGGCGTGCGCTGACCATAGCGCTTCAAGGTTTCTGGGTTGTTCGCTTCTTTTAGATAAAGCTCGGCTCCTGTAAGTAAAACGGTTTTTAAACCTTTTGAAACAGGGCTATGAGGGTCGTCTTCTGTTTCACATTTCGCATGATGTTTGCGATGAATAGCAGTCCACTCTTTGGTGTTTTGAGCGCTGGTTAACCAAATCCAGAAACGGAAAAAATGTGCTAAAGCAGGGTGAAGTTCTAAGGCATTGTGAGCGGAATGCCTATGTAAATAGAGTGTGACACTCATGATGGTGACTTGTGTCAATATAAGGGTTGCAAGCACCTTCCCCCAAACGCTTAAATTTAAACT
>CAXBDA010000116.1:0-5952 GCA_963974595.1 uncultured Oleiphilus sp.
TAACAGTTTATTAGACGGAATCCATATTTCACAGTACTAGGCGGAAGCCGTATAATGCATTTCAATTTTACAAAGGATTGTAACTTTACTATAGGGATTTTAGTATGTCGAACATCACAGATGAAAATGAAAAACGTTTTTGGAACAACTACATAGTTCTTTTAGCAGAGTATGAAATTAAGCCTTATTTATACCAGAGATATGTTAAACACTGCGAGAAATTCATCAGGTATTATACAGAAATACGGCTAAAAAATCATACCCAAGAAACGCTTACTCAATACCTCTCTGGTATCTTAAAAAAATCATATTTAGAGCCTTGGCAAAAACGCCAGACTTTTGATGCGCTGAAGTTTCTATTTTTAGGCATTCGTTCTCCACTATCAAATAAAATTGATTGGGAGTACTGGAAAATGTCTTGTAAAGAGCTCGAACCTGATCATGAAACATCCGCAAGAAATAACTTTCCAATACGTAAACATTTAAATACAGATTTAGATGTCGATTATGCGAAGAATAATGGGCCAGAAATTGAAAAGCTCATTTATGTGATAAGAGCAAAGGGGTACAGTATTCGTACTGAAAAAACTTATGCTCATTGGATCAACCGCTTCCTTAAATTTAATGCGAACCTAAAGATAGTGACGCTTGATGATCAGTGTGTGATTGGTTATTTATCTTATCTGGCGGTGGAAAAAGGGGTTTCTGCTGCGACCCAAGCGCTTGCATTGAATGCAATATCTTTCTATTTTAAATCGGTTCTAACAATTGAACTGGGTGATTTAAGTGCCTTTGTCAAAGCCAAAAAGAGACACAAACTGCCTGTTGTTTTGACAACGGAAGAAGTCATATCCATATTAAATGAATTGAATGGCGTGCAATTATTACTTGTATCGTTACTTTATGGTGGCGGTTTAAGGTTGATGGAAGCAGTAAGGTTACGCATTCAAGATATCGATTTTGGATATCAGCAGATCATTATAAGGAATGCAAAAGGCAATAAAGAACGGGTCGTACCGTTGCCTGTGAAGATAGTCAATAGTTTAAAACAACAAATTCATGATGTGAAAACACAACACGAGATAGACCTACAAAAAGGCCTTGGCAGTGTTTACATGCCTGCTGAGTTAGTTAAAAAATATGGGAAAAGTGATAAACTGTGGGTTTGGCAATATGTTTTTCCAAGCGCTAAACTTTCTGTAGACCCTAAAACACAAATAATTCGACGCCATCATCTTCATGAGTCAACGCTTCAAAAGGCTGTCAGGAATACCGCCAGGAAAACAAATATAGCGAAACGTGTTTCTTGCCATACTTTTCGGCATAGTTTTGCAACACATAACCTAGAACGAGGTATGGATATACGCACACTTCAACAATTGCTAGGTCACAGCGATGTTTCAACCACGATGATTTATACCCATACAGCTAATTTTTCTAAGGGGAAAACCTCAAGCCCTCTTGATTTTCTGTAACTAAAAATGAAAATAAAAATGAAAATGAAAAAACATTAGACGTTTTTTGCGAAAGAGCTATCTGTAAACGGTATCGGCTCTCACCATTCATACCCAAGTCGATACTGATTAGAACTTTCAGCTCATGACTTGCTCTCAACGGCTGAGAGCAAGTTTTCGTTCGCTACCTTTGCACCCAAAAGTCAGCCTCTTGTGCACTTAAAAAGTCTTCAGCATCGCTACCTTGCAGCATGGCCATCGTCGACAAAATACCAGCCTGCATACAGTTTGGCGCAGCAATAGAAACAGCATGCGGTGCATTGGTAATAGACTGCCCTGTTTTAGGGTTTAGAATATGGCTGTAGCGAATACCCTCTTTAAGTAAGAAGCGTCTTGAATCACCACTTGTTGCTATTCCACCCTGACTAAGCTTCACCTTGAGTATGGCTTTTTTCTGATCTTGGTAACTTTCGACTGCGACTTCCCACGCTTCGCCATTTAATCTTGGCCCTGAACAGGCAAGGTCGCCTCCAAAATTTACCAAGATATGGCAATTCTCGATTTGAGACATTCGCTTTTGTAGAAGCAAGCAGACCTTATCAACAGCATACTCTTTTCCAATCCCGCCTAAGTCAAGCTCCATGTCATTTGGAAGTTGTATATAAGGCGCTTTCCAGTGCACTTTGTTCCAACCAATAAGGGGTAAAATATTATTAATCTCTTGATCCGATGGGATATTGTCTGAACCATCAAAATGCCAAATTTTTCTCAGCACACCAGCAGTCACATCGAATAAGCCGTCACTGAGTTGGTAACACTGATCAACGAAATTCAATATCGCTGTGGTTTCATTATCAACGGCAACTTTTTTTTCATAAGCATGGTTGATTTGGTGCATGATATTGCCAGCTTTATAGCGGCTGAATTTATGCTCTATTCGCCATGTTTCAATGGCAGCAAGCTTTAACAGCTCTTCTGCGCGCTGCTGATTAATACCCTCTAGCAGGACTTGGCAATCACTGGCCATCGCTTGAAACTGGCCTACCCAACATTGATCTTTTAGTGAAAGTATTGGGGGAGAGTGATTGCTTGGGTTGGCTAGCTTTGGAATTTCGACTAAACAGGTTTGATAAGGGCTCATGGTTAAACCTATGGCATAAAGCACATACTTATTTAACATTAATCAGCCTTCTTGAAGCATCTGCAACAAAAAGGCTGATATTCTACAATTTAAAAAGAATAGCCTACTTGGAAGATAATGGCATTGATGTCTGGATATAAGTCTTGGCTAGTCAATTTACCAAAGCCCGTATCACCGCTATGAGTTTGCATATAGTATTCAGCACGTACATTAATCTCCTTATCATTGCTGAGTTTATAACCATATTTCAATCCGACGGTGTACGCATTCATGTCGCTTAAGCGCTCGTCCGAGCTCGCCTCTTTGATTGATCCAGAAGTGAATTCATCTGACGTTAAATAACGCTGATAAAAATCAGCCTTAGACTGCATATAATAACGCAGATGGGGTTCTAGGTAAGAATTCCCTAAGTCCCAGCGATAGCGAAAGTCTAGGGTGTGAGAATTAATGCCCCAGTCATCAATCATAAAACGATAAGAACCATCAATTACATCACCGTTATCCAGGGCATACTTAGTCTGCCAATAGAGTGTATGTTTCATCCGTGAATCAGGGCGTGATTCATACAGATAAACGTTATTACCAGCATTTTGATAATTTCCACCATAGTTTGCGCCAGTAGTGGTATCAATGACGCTAAGTATTTTATAAGGATCATTCAAATAACCGTTCGATAAGCTAAGCCCATAGTTAAATTGCATAATGGTGTTGGCATTGATCACCTGGGTCACACCAAACAGGGCATCAATAATGCTTTTATTATCAGAGCTGTCTGCGCGACTGGCATCGAAATCTGCATCGAATGTACCTGAGCCTGGAATCGCCATGCGTGATAAACCCAAGGGCTTACCCCCTACTGGCTCGATGGTATCGGCAGAAAGAGCAAGACCAAAATTTAGCGCCGTATTCTTCTGATTAAGGTAGCGTTTCAGCCCACCATTTAAACCTAAGGACAAGTAGTCAAACTCTTTAGAACCGTAGGCGCCCAGCGTATATTCCCAGTCTCGATTGATAGGCGCTGTCCAATTCCCTGATAAGGCACCGCGGGAATCTCTGAACGTGTCATCTAATGGGTTTTCATCCTGATCCACTGTATATTCGCCATTACCTGAAGGTCGCGTAAACGTCTGTGCAGTATCGCTGGGTGTCGCACCATTGGGCGACGCGCCTGTCAGGCTGTCAAAAACTAATTTTACATTTAAAATTTCACCATCCACATACGTTTTTGTCGCATTGAAAACAGGTTCTGTTGCCGCCACTCTGCTGTCCGATTCAGCGTAAATCAGGTTCGCAACATCAAATTTCCAGTCTCCATTATTTTCCTGAGCGATTGCCTCTGTTATGCCTAACAAACTACAACTTGCAGCAGCAAGAGCCGGGGCAATCTTCTTGAACTTGGGTGGGGTCTTTTTTATCTGATTATGTGTCATTGTCTCAATAGGGTTTGAAGTGTTTAGTTGCATCCGCAGCCACCTCCGCCAAAGCCTCTACCGCCACTGCTGGCTTCTTTACTGAAATAAATATGATCATCTAAGCCTGCTTCTACTGGATCGTGTATTAACTGCATTTCGGGGCGAGAAAGTGTGTCGCGCTCCCATGGCTTAACGCCTAAATTGGAGCAGGCGCTTAAGCTGAGCGCAATTGCCAGACAACATACTATCTGGCCAATATATTTTAGTTTCATTATGCTCATACCTCTCATTGCTGATGGCTATTCCTGACTATGGGGATTCGGTTAATAAGGTTTGAATATGTGCTTCGTGTTCCGCTTTTTTATGTGTATTAAAACCAATCAAGCGCTGTCGTATCATCCCTTGGCGATCGATTAAATAAGACATTGGCATGGCTTCCACTTCCATCTTTTCGGCCGTCACACCTTCAGGATCAAAACCAATCGTGAAATTAGCGGGCACTTCTTTTAGAAAGCGCTCAGCATTTTCTTTCTCGTTATCTAAATTGATGGCCAGTACTTCAAAGCCCTGATCTTTGTACTTCGCTTGCATGTCATTCATCCACGGAAAAGATTGACGGCACGGCCCGCACCACGAGGCCCAGAAATCAATTAAGACAACTTTTCCAGAAAAATCTTTCAAATAAATAGTCTGTTGCTGCCCTGCTACAGAACGAATAGGAAGAGCTTGGCCTTCATCAGCAAAGATCAGCGGAGAAAAAGATAAAACAGTGCTGAACATGCCAAGCGCTAGCTTAAGTAGCAGTTTGGATATAATATTTTTCATTGGCCCACCAAAATTGTCGTATTTTCCTTAGTTAAACATTAGTTAAACAGCTAAAACTTAAGTTAGCCTTAAGAGTGTCTTAAGAAATAAGCTGAATAATCAGTCAATCGGTATCAATAGACTTTAACGTGGACACGAAAAATGAGAATACTGCTGGTTGAAGATGATGAATTGTTAGCTGATGGTATTAAGACAAGCCTTAATTTAGCGGGCTTTACAGTTGATGTTGTGCATAAGGGTGAACATGCTGTGCATGCTCTAAGCTGTGAGCAATTTGATTTATGTATTTTAGATGTAGGTTTGCCAGGAATTTCTGGATTTGATGTCTTGAGTCAGCTTAGACAGTCTGAAAATAAAATCCCGGTATTGATGTTGACCGCGAGAGATCAAATTTCAGATAAAGTACGCGGTCTGGATCAGGGGGCCGATGATTACTTACTAAAACCATTTGATGTTGAAGAGCTAAAAGCCAGAATTAGAGCTTTGGTACGACGAACGCATGGCGAAGGAAATAGCGTGCAAGAGTGTGGGGATGTAAGGGTAGATGCCAGCGCTTTTCAAGTTTTTAAAGGTGGACTTGAAATAAAACTATCACCAAAAGAATTTTCTGTATTGAATGAATTACTTTTACACCGCGGTCGAGTGTTATCAAAAGATCAGCTGACCGAACTAATATATGGCTGGTCTGAAGACTTGGATAGTAATGCCATTGAAGTGCACGTTCATCACCTGCGTAAAAAGCTGGGTAATGATCTTATTCAAACGATACGTGGTGTCGGTTACAAGGTTGCCTAATGTTTTACATTTCATCCATTAAACGTTTTTTATTACTTGCTGTTCTCTCGGTAATTGTCATTGCATGGACACTGAGTGCTGTTTTTAATTTTTATTCTTCAAGAGAGCAAGTAGAAGAGTTGTTTGATGCTGAACTTGCTCAAATGAGCAGAATTTTACAATCGGTCATGATGAATCATATTCGCTCAAGCTCTGAGGTTTATTCAGCCACTTTGGACTACTTAGGCAAAGAACTTCTTGCGGAAACCTTTGGTCATCAAGAATTTACCGAACTTGGCCATAAGTATGAAAAAAAATTGGCTTTTCAGGTATGGGATTCAGAAGG
>CAXBDA010000117.1:0-5825 GCA_963974595.1 uncultured Oleiphilus sp.
CCTTTTCTTATTCGTGATTTGATAGAATCTATTGAAGTGCGTAACGGTCGTTTGAGATGGCCGGTTTCTTTAGAAATATATCATCTTGGGTCACAGCAAGTCAGACAGGTTTTGCGTCGAGGGAAATATATCATTCTTGAGTTTGATAAAGGCGCAATCATTATTCATTTGGGTATGTCGGGTAGCATGCGCATTGAATATGCTAATTCTGAACTAAAAAAGCATGATCATGTTATTTTTTATCTCTCTTCAGAATGGCAAATTCGTTTCAATGACCCTCGTCGCTTTGGCTCAGTTTTATGGTCTGATAGCTGGCGAGAGCACAAGCTGATCCAGCGCTTAGGCCCAGAGCCTTTGAGTGATGATTTTGATATTGAGTATTTGTATTCGCTCGCCAAACAGCGAAAACTGGCCGTTAAACAGTTTATTATGAATAGTCATATTGTTGTTGGGGTGGGAAATATTTATGCTAATGAGGCCTTGTTTTTAGCCAATATACATCCCAAAAGAGCTGTAAATAGAATATCAAAAAAACGTATGGAGGTGCTTGTCGCTAAAATTAAGTTGGTCTTGGCTAATGCAATCCAACAAGGTGGAACGACACTCAGGGACTTTGTCGGAACTGATGGCAAACCGGGCTATTTTCAGCAACAGTTGTTTGTGTATGGTCGAGGTGGAGAGCCATGTAAGCATTGTGGAGAAGAACTGAAAGAATCCCGGATGAACAATCGGGCCACCGTTTTTTGTTCGAAATGCCAACTTTAAAACAATTTAGTATATTGTTTTTTCTTAAGTCGACAGGCACCGTAAACCGTCTATAATAATTTGAAAGTGAGCTCGAACTTAGTAGACAGTGTTAGCATAAGCAGCTTACTGTTTGCTGTATTCACTCAATATTAGCTAGTTTTTGTTATCTAGGGAGAAATGTTTCATGCAATCACAATTTGCAAAATGTCTTAAAGTTATCACGTTGGCGCTTGTTTTAGCGTTTCCAGCGACAGGTTGGTCTAATACTGTAGAAGAAACGCCATCTGCCTTAGCTATGACAGGTGATGCCTTCTTTGTAAGGCCTGTTATGTTGGTTACAACCGTTATTGGTACGGCTATCTTTATCGTATCGTCACCGTTTGCTGCCTTGGGTGGCAATATTGGCGAGTCATTCGAGCAGTTAGTTGAAAAGCCTTTTGAAACAACATTTGTAAGATGTCTTGGGTGTACGGTCAATGGTCGAAAGGTGAGTACTACCGTTAAGCAAGTAGAGCAACCCAAGCAAGATACAGCCGAATAAATGAGGCATTGGCACTCAACTACCTGACGACATAAAAGTAATTGAGTGCAATCTAAGCCTTAGGTTGTTTGAGACTGGCTGATGAGTGCTTTCCAGTCGAACCTTTGATCACCTACTGCATGAAAATAGGGGTTCAGCAGTGAATCTTTTTGATTGTAGGTCAAACTGTCTAGTTCTTCATTAAAAATAGCGCCACCTGCACCGTTCAACACTGCATGTGCTGCTGCCGTATCCCATTCGCTTGTTAACGCTAATCTTGGATACCAATGAGCCTTTCCTTCGGCAATTGCACAAATTTTTAATGAGCTCCCCATACTGACTAAGGTTGTTGATGCAAACTGAGGCTCAACTTTCTCAAGCAGTGCGTCTAGCGCTTCTGCACCATGTCGTCTGCTGCCGACTACCACTAAATCTGTCGCAAAACTAAGCTCACTTACACAGAGCGTTTGCTTCACACCTGCAGATTCTTTAATGGAAAAAGAAGTTTGTTCGCTAGTATGGTGAATACCGTAATAAATGACTCCCGTCACCGGGACATAGACAATCCCTAATATCGCTTGGTCATTTTCTATCAGTGCGATATTAACGGTAAACTCACCATTTTTATTAATGAACTCTTTCGTGCCATCTAGTGGGTCGACCAGCCAGTAACGCTGCCAGTTTTTACGTGTGGCATAGTCAGGCAAACCACCTTCTTCGGATAAAATAGGGTATTGAATGCTTAAATTTCGAAGCCCTTCATCAATAATGAGGTGCGCGGCATGGTCGGCTTTGGTTACAGGTGAGTCGTCAGATTTGTTTTCAACTTCAATTTCACCTGAAGCGTGGTACACCTTTAAAATGGCTTCACCAGCTGATTTGACAATGACTTTTAAGGGTTCGATAAGGCTATCAAGTTCGGACATGGGTTTCTCTTAATGATATGTTTTTGGAAGAGCTGCGTTTAACAAAATGAGCGGACATTGTTTAGGCTTGCTGACACAGGTAAAATGCTTGTCTTTTCAGGCCTAAAATTGAATTCATTTGAATAGTGTAATGCTAGATCAAGATGAATTACTAGTTTAGGATGAGTTTATCTCGCAACATATCAGAGAGTTTCATGATTGACTGGTCGCAAATTGACACCGTGTTTTTTGATATGGATGGAACGCTATTAGACCTCCATTTTGATAACTACTTTTGGTTAGAGCATTTACCAAAACGTTATATAGAATTAAAAAGCCTGCCTCATGAACAGGCGATGAAAAAGCTCCATACCATGTTTGAGCAATATCAAGGCTCACTTAACTGGTACTGTCTTGACTTTTGGTCTGATGAGCTTGGCATCGATATTGTCGAACTGAAAAAAGAAGTGAGTGAACGAATATCTTATCGCCCGCATGTCAGGCAATTCCTGACGCAGCTTCATACCATGGGTTTGAATTTGGCCATCGTCACAAATGCCCATAGAGGCAGTATTAATTTGAAGTTAGCGCAGACTGACCTAAGTAAATACTTTGATGAAATTATTTGCTCACATGATTTTCAAGCACCAAAAGAAGAGGCACTTTTCTGGGAGTCTTTACACCGTGCCCGTCCTTTTGATTTGGATAAAACGGTCTTTTTTGATGATAACGACAGTGTACTAAAAGCAGCAAAAAACTTTGGTATGAGCAAACTTTTTTCAATTGCACAACCGGATAGTCAAAAAGAAGTGCGTACACAGGCAGCATTTCCTTTAGTGCATGATTTTCGCGATTTGTTACCTGAGGAATTAAGAAAATATGACTGATATCGCCGTTAGACTTGATAAGTGGTTATGGGCTGCTCGTTTTTTTAAAACACGTAGCTTGGCAAAAGATGCGGTGGATGGTGGAAAAGTTCAATATAATGCGCAACGTTGCAAACCCGGTAAAGCGGTTGAACTGGGTGCTCACGTAAAAGTCAGACAGGGATGGGTCGATAAAACCGTTGTTATAAAAGAATTAAGTTCACAGAGAAAAAATGCAACGCTTGCACAGCTGCTTTACGAAGAAACAGAAGAAAGCATTATTCTTAGAGAGAAAGCATTGCTTGAGCGAAAGCAATTTCAAGGTGATAAAGTGGCACCTCAGCGCCGTCCTAACAAGCGTGATCGCAGGCTCATTCATCAATTTAAAAATATTCATTCTGAATAAGCTAAATACTCAGAGGTTAACAGCCAAACATGATTAATAACGATACTTTTCAACGGTTTTTATTTGAAGATTTACACATTCGGGGTGAATGGGTTCGTTTAGGTAATAGCTTTCAAGAAGCAACGCATGCTTTGAATTACCCTAGTGTGATTCAAGCCTTAATAGGTCAAACCATTGCAGCTTCTGTATTGTTAACCGGTACGCTAAAATTTGCAGGCAGGTTGTCTATTCATGCGAGAGGTCAAGGGCCTGTCAATTTACTAACTGCTGAAACGACACACTTGCGTCACTTTAGAGGTTTAGCTAAGTGGGAAGGAAATGTTCAATCTGGACAAACTTTTCAAGAGCTTTTAGGTGATGCACAACTTGCTATTACGATAGACCCAGATAAAGGCAATCGTTATCAAGGCATTGTACCCATGGAACGCGAAAGCTTATCCGCTTGTCTTGAGCATTACTTCGAACTTTCTGAACAACTTGATACTCATCTTTTATTGGGTGCAAATAATGAAGGTTGTTATGGTCTGTTGCTTCAGAAACTACCAGATTATAAAAATATAGAAGACCAAGATGCCTGGAATCGAGTTGTTCAATTAGCAAAAACAATGCATGAGGATGAGTTGCTGAGTGTTGATAATGAGACATTAGTGAAGCGGCTGTATCATCAAGAGCAGGTCATTTTATATCCAGCCGAGCCGGTTTGTTTTGAATGTACATGTTCCGAAGAGCGTAGTTTAAAAGCGATTTATAGTTTAGGTGAAGAAGAGGCTTTAGATATCCTGGAAAAAGCACCTTTTATTGAGATGGATTGCCAGTTTTGTGGTGCATCTTATCAGTTTGATCGTTCAGATATGCAGACTCTATTTAACTTAGGCTCTATTCAATAGCTTTGCGCATTATTTTCTGATTTGAGCATTATTTATATATCAATGTTGACTAGTGAACGGTTTAAGTCCGCAATTATGATTAAATGTGAAAAAAAGTACTAAAAATTAAATTTAGTCGTTTTTTATACAGCAATTTGGCATAATGGCGCCCCCAAATTTTACAGGCTACCTCATTTAAAGGTAGTCAAACATATATCCAAGTGAGGTCGAAGTGAGTAACACTTATGTTGATCTGAGCTCAGCTGCATTGGTTGAGCATGCACTTGAGCGTAAAGAAGGCAGGTTAGCTGCCAATGGTTCTTTTGTCGTTACCACCGGAAAAAGAACTGGTCGCTCTCCCAAAGACCGTTTTATTGTTGATGAACCGAGCACCTCGGATGCAATCAGCTGGGGTCCGATAAATAGACCGTTTGATTCTGAAAAGTTTGATGCTTTATGGGAAAGAGTGGAAGCCTACCTGACTGAAAAAGATAGCTATTTATCGCATTTACACGTGGGTGCCGATCCAGAGCATTACTTGGCTGTTAAGGTAAATACAGAAACGGCATGGCAGAACCTGTTTGGCCGGAACTTGTTTATCAGACCAGAGCAATATAATCCAAATGACAAGCAAGAATGGGAAATTCTTAACGTTGCCAGCTTTGAATGTGTACCTGAGCGTGATGGTACAAATAGCGATGGCACAGTGATGATTAACTTTGCCAAGCGCCGTGTTTTATTGGCGGGTATGCGTTATGCCGGCGAAATGAAAAAAGCGATGTTTTCTGTACAAAACTTCTTATTACCAGAAAAAGATGTTTTACCCATGCATTGCTCTGCCAACGTCGGTGATGATGGTGAAACCTGCCTGTTCTTTGGTTTGTCAGGGACAGGTAAAACAACTTTATCTGCAGACCCGGAGCGTTACCTGATTGGTGATGATGAGCACGGCTGGGGCAAAGGCGTCGTCTTCAATATTGAAGGCGGTTGTTATGCCAAAACGATTGATCTCTCGCAGAAAAATGAACCTATTATTTGGGATGCGATCCGTTTTGGCGCTATTGTTGAAAACGTGATGATCGACGATGAAGCGCGTATACCTGATTACAACGATACCACCCTGACTGAAAATGGTCGTTGTGCTTATCCGCTAGAGCATGTTGAAAAGCGTGTTGCAGAAAACCTGGCAGGTGAGCCAAATGCCATTGTTTTCCTAACATGTGATATGACAGGCGTATTACCACCGGTTTCTTTATTATCTAAAGAAAGTGCCGCGTATCACTTCTTAAGTGGATATACAGCGCTGGTTGGTTCAACAGAAATGGGCTCAGATTCTAAATTGAAATCTACGTTTTCTACCTGTTTTGGCGCCCCGTTCTTCCCGCGTCCTGCTGGTGAATATGCCGAGCTACTCATGAAGCGTATGGAAGAATTTGGCTCTAAAGTTTACCTGGTTAATACCGGTTGGACGGGCGGCCCTTATGGTGTTGGCCAGCGTTTCAGTATTCCTGTTAC
>CAXBDA010000118.1:0-5766 GCA_963974595.1 uncultured Oleiphilus sp.
TAGTCAGTTATAAATAGTCAGTGTAAGAAAATTACCGCCATTTTCGAGCAACGATGATGACCAAGGAGAAAAATATGAACTCTGTCCTAAACGTTTTTATTATTAGCATCAGCATGTGCACAAGCACTCTACTCATTGCGAGTGACACTAGAACTAATGACCATATAAATATGACGATTCAAAACACGAAATACCAAAAACCATCCGATGACCTGATTCGTCAAACACTTTCAAAAATCCAATATGACGTCACTCAAAATGATGGCACGGAAAGACCTTTCGATAATGAATATTGGGATGAAAAGCGTACCGGAATTTATGTTGACATTGTCAGTGGCGAGCCTTTATTTTCATCAACGCATAAATATAAATCTGGCACCGGCTGGCCTAGCTTCTGGCAGCCAATTAATAAAGCTCACATTATTGAACATGAAGACAGAAACTTATTTTTTAGTGTGAGAACGGAGGTGAGAAGTACGGTTGGTGATTCACATTTGGGTCATGTATTTAATGATGGCCCGAAGCCTACAGGTTTACGCTATTGCATCAATTCGGCAGCACTTAAATTCATTCCTCAAAGTGACATGGTAAAAGAGGGCTACGAAGCGTACTTAGCCCTATTCAATTAATACATAGTAAAGTCATATAAGAGGCCATAAAGCAGATGAATATAATACACATCCAGCAACGCAACAAAACCGTTACCCGAAGACAACGATCGGTACGTAATCTTTTTATGGCGGGTATTTTTTTTATACCTTTCTTAATTTCATTGTCAGCATCAGCCGATAAAGCTATTTTTGCAGGTGGTTGCTTTTGGTGCATGGAGGCAGATTTTGAAAAATTAGACGGTGTACATGAAGTAATTTCTGGTTTTACCGGTGGTAAAATAGCCAAGCCCACCTACAATGGAAACCACCATGGTCACTACGAAGCAGTAGAAGTGGACTATGATTCTTCAAAACTAACTTATCAGGATTTACTTAATCATTTCTGGATAAACATAGATCCCTTTGATGATACCGGTCAGTTCTGTGACAAAGGCTTCAGCTATTTAAGTGCCATTTTTGTAGACGGTGAAGAGCAACGTGGTTTAGCTGAGGCAGCTAAGCAAAAGGTTATCGATCAGTTTCCAAATCAAAAAGTAGTCACACCAATTCTTTCTGTCACAACGTTTTACCCAATTCAAGGGGATGAAATCCACCATCAGGACTATTACAAAAACAACCCTCTGCGCTATAAGTATTACCGGTGGAATTGTGGGCGTGACCAACGCCTTGATAGTATTTGGGGAGATGATAGATGAGTAATCAACTTTGTTAAACACCAAACCAGCAAAAAAGAGGAGCCTTCTATGTTAGCTAAATCCTATCCTTATTATTTGGCGAACAAGCCCGTATTCGCCAATGAAGACTTACGTGTTGATGACAAATATACAGGTGAAGAAGCAACGCGTGTCGCCTTGGCGGATGAGAAAATAATTGACCAAGCTATTTCTGCCGCTGTTACAGCAACACCTAAAATGCGTAAGCTTGCCGCTTTTGAACGCCAAGCAGTGCTTGATCACTGCGTTAAACGTTTTACTGAGCGCTTTGATGAACTCGCTATGGCGCTTTGTATTGAGGCAGGCAAACCGATCAACGATGCAAAAGGTGAAGTCACTCGGCTAATAGACACTTTTCGAATAGCCTCGGAAGAAGCAACCCGCATTAACGGTGAAGTATTGAGTATGGAAATTAGTGCTCGCGCTAAAGGCTACCAAGGGATGACAAAACGCGTTCCCATTGGCCCCTGTTCTTTTATTAGTCCATTCAACTTTCCTCTAAATTTAGCTGCACATAAAGTTGCGCCTGCTATTGCGGCGGGCTGCCCTTTTATTTTAAAGCCAGCAAGCTTAACACCTATTGGTGCGCTCTTAATTGGTGAGATTTTAGCAGAAACCGATTTACCTGAAGGTGCTTTTTCTATCTTACCCTGCCGGCGTGAAGGCGCTGCTTTATTTACCGAAGACGAACGTTTGAAACTACTTAGTTTCACTGGCTCACCGGATGTGGGTTGGGCACTTAAAGCCAAAGCCGGTAAAAAGCCGGTTGTACTGGAGTTAGGTGGTAATGCAGCCTGTGTGGTTGATGAAGATGCTGATATAGACGATGCGGTAAAACGCATCATTGTAGGGGCTTTTTATCAGTCTGGCCAAAGCTGTATTGGTGTTCAACGCATTTATATTCACGAAAGCCGTTATAAAGAATTCAAGCACAAACTACTCAGTGCCACCCAGACCTTAAAAATGGGTGATCCGAAAGACCCTGATACCTTTATTGGCCCAATGATTAGTGAATCAGAAGCACAACGTTTAGATTCCTGGATTAAAGATGCAATAGACGATGGGGCAACATTACTCTGTGGTGGTGGCCTTAATGGTGTAATGCTAGAGGCCACACTCCTGGAACATGTTGGCCAAAATCAAAAAGTTCGTAATGAAGAAGCCTTTGGCCCGGTTGCCATACTCGATACCTTCACACACTTTGATGATGTTTTAGTCGACATCAATAAGAGTAAGTTTGGCTTGCAAGTCGGCATTTTCACACGCGACATTTACAAAGCACATAAAGCTTGGGATGAATTAGACGTCGGCGGTGTTGTTATTGGTGATGTGCCATCGTGGCGTGTCGACCATATGCCTTATGGCGGCGTAAAAGACAGTGGTTTAGGTCGTGAAGGTATTAAATATGCTATCGAGGACATGACCGAAATTCGATTAATGGTCATTCGGAATCCAGATAATTAAAAGTAAGTCCAAGTTGAAAATTATGGGGTCTGTGTGCCCCATAATTTAAAAAGAGTCTCACAAATCAGTGATCGATAGAGGTATAAATTTTCAAACCTGAATCAGTACGAATCAAATTGTAAGATTCTCGCCAACTCGAAACGGTTTCACCATCTTCAGACATCATCGTCCAGGTGACCGTTGCCAAAAAACAGTTACTTCCGATAGACGAAAAATCCAAATCCTCATACTTAGTACGGACAACACCTGAAGAAGAATGCCGGTCTAACAGACTTTGAAAATATACTTCTGATTCTTCTTGCGTGGCACACAACCATAAATCGCCATCGCGAGATACTGCTGTATAGGGCGTCAGATAACGACTCGCGATTAACTTGCCATCGAAGGATGAAAAATCTTCTACAAAACGGTCAAAAAACTTTTTAATATCATCAAGCATGTTTAGAAACTCTTATACTTTAGGGTCATTGAATAGGGGATGAAACACTCATAGATTATCCAGTAATACTATCTTGTTTAAGGCCTTGAATAAACCACTGCCCACTGAATAGCACGATTAAAAGAGTATTTTGAATAACCAACTACACTTGAGTAAAGCAAATAACAACCTGGTATGCCGATGCATCTTCGAATAATCCTCTTTAAACATCGCCTTCATCTATTTCAATTATTATTGAGCCTTTCTGTGCTTTTAGGGCTGTCAGCTTGTCAGCAAAGCTCGGAATATAAAGAAGGCCAAAATAACCAAGGCCACACTGCACCTACTACCGTGACAATTCGTGCGAATCACAAGGTATTAGAAACACGTCCTTTTTCGAATAAGGATGATTTTGACCTAGCAAAAAAAGGCCTCATAGCACAAGAAGATCAGCTCGATATTACCCACCTAAAAGGTGACAACATATGGCAGAGCCAAGATTATGCTTTTATAAATAACAATGGCACAAGCCCAGATTCGGTGAACCCAAGCTTGTGGCGCCAAGCGTCTCTTAATAACATTCATGGTCTATTTAAGGTAACAGATGGCATTTATCAGTTGCGAGGTTATGACCTAGCCAATATGAGCATTATTGAAAGTGAACATGGCTGGATTATTGTCGACCCACTCACGTCTTCTGAAACAGCAAATCATGCTTTCAAATTTGCTCAACAACATTTAGGTAAACAAAAGGTCAAAGCGATTATTTTTACCCACAGCCATATTGATCACTTTGGCGGTGTTCAAGGCATATTACAGAATTTAGATGAAACTGAAAAAACCAAGCTTCAAATCATTGCACCTGAAGGCTTTGAAGAAGAAGCCACTAGCGAAAACATTATTGCCGGCACTGCGATGAGCCGTCGTGCGATGTATATGTATGGAAAAAGACTGGCTAGAAATGAGCGGGGCCATATAGATTCCGGCCTAGGAAAAGGCCCGGCCTTTGGTACATTTGGCATTCAATCACCGACTATTTTAATTGGCGCTGATAACGCGACGATAGATATCGATGGTTTAACCCTTAACTTCCAAAGTGTATCTGGCTCCGAAGCACCGTCTGAGTTTGTTTTCTCTATTCCAAAATATAAAGCCTTTTGTGGCGCTGAACTTGTCAGCCGAAATTTGCACAATCTATATACTTTGCGCGGTGCAAAAGTACGCGACGCTAAACTGTGGAGCCACTATATAGATCAAGCCAGCAAGACCTTTTCAGATACTGAAGTATACTTTGCCAGCCATCACTGGCCCTTATGGGGAAAGGAAAAAATACAAAACTTTTTAACGATTCAACGTGATACCTACAAATTTATTCACGACCAAAGTGTTCGTATGTTGAACCAAGGGTTCACCCCGAATGAAATAGCTGAGAATTTGCAATTACCTGAAGCATTAAACCAAAATTTTCACAATCAAGGTTATTATGGTTCTCTTTCCCACAATGCCAAGGCGGTTTATCAGGCCTATATGGGCTGGTTTACGGCAAATCCATCTGAGTTAAACCCACTTCCAGAAAAAACTGTAGCCATCCGATATGTTGAAATGATGGGCGGAATGGATAAAATTTTAGCTACAGCTCAGCGACAATTTTCTGAAGCTGACGTAGAAGACATTGACGACGCTATTAGAACCTATCGCTGGCTAGCTGAGTTACTCAACCATGCTGTCTTTACTGAACCAAAGAACGCTAAAGCAAAAGCTCTGCTGGCAAACGTGTATGATCAACTCGGTTATCAGGCCGAATCTGCACCTTGGCGAGACTTTTATTTAACGGGGGCATACGAGCTAAGACATGGTGCACCTAAAAAAGGCATCAATCCCGCTATCATGAAAAATGTCTTACTCAAAACACCTGTTGAGAACTTCTTTACCAGCATGGCTGTCAGAGTCATTCCCGATAAAGCAGAAGACCTTGACCTGACTATCAAAATCACATTTACCAACTTAGAAAAAAGTTACCTTCTAAACATTAAAAATTCGGTGCTGCATCACCAGGAAGTAGCGCTTGATGTAAAAGCAGATATTTCATTAACGATCACACACACTTTATTTGTTGATTTAATTGTGGGCGATGCAGGCTTAAAAGAAACCCTTTTTAGTGACGACTTGACTATTGAAGGCAGTAAACTCGACTTAGTACATTTTTTCAGAGTATTTGATAAACCTCAGGGCACATTTAATATCGTGACTCCATGATAAGCATGTTTTAATATCAGAACATCAAGAATGCCTAGTAAAGTGTGCTTCACTAGGCTATTAACCCCGCGGATTTTAGTCATAAGTACGCCTTATTTAGTCCAAACGTAGTCTATGATATACACCATGACTGCTTCGACTAAATCAGCTTTCAAGATGGAATTGCATTAGCTGGTCAATACAAATTACATATTCTACAGACCATTAACTATAAGTCTGGTGTATAATTACACCAGACTTATATCGTGGGAGGTGTAAAATGCCGAGACAAAGTATTACGTTAACAGAGCAAAATGATTCTTGG
>CAXBDA010000119.1:0-5640 GCA_963974595.1 uncultured Oleiphilus sp.
CTTCACCCTGTTATCGCTGTCTATACGGTGATGATGTTGCCACACAGGAAACCTGCACAGCTAATGGTGTCATTGCACCCTTACTAGGTATCATTGGTAGTATTCAGGCTAACGAAACGCTTAAATTATTAATGGGCATAGGAGAAACCTTGCAAGGCAAGCTCCTGTTAATCGACTCGCTTTATATGGATCTAAACCAAGCCATCTTGAAAAAGGATCCTGCTTGTCCTGTTTGTAATTAGGCTTGATTTTTTTGAGTCACCACTTTTCCTATTAAATCAGTTACTATGATAATCTGTTTGGAAGTTAGTAATAATATAAAGAGCTGAAGCAAATGATGGAATTTGATCCTCTTCTACTTGCCCGCATTCAGTTTGCACTGAATATTAGTTTCCATATTTTATTCCCCACTATTTCCATCGGTCTCTGCTGGATCCTGTTATTTTTTCGAGCCCGTTTCACAATAACCGGGGACCAGCATTGGGAATTTGCCTATTTCTTTTGGGTAAAAATCTTTGCTCTAACATTTGCTCTAGGTGTGGTCTCTGGTATCACCATGAGCTTTCAGTTTGGAACTAACTGGCCGGGCTATATGACCAAAGTCGGAAACATTGCAGGACCCTTGCTCGGTTTCGAAGTCCTCACCGCTTTTTTTCTGGAAGCATCGTTTCTCGGCATTATGCTTTTCGGTAAAAACAGAGTTTCAAACCGTCTACACTTAATTTCCTGTTGCCTGGTCGCATTAGGAACATCACTCTCAGCCTTCTGGATACTCAGCCTTAATTCATGGATGCAAACACCGACAGGCTACTATATTGAAGATGGCGTCTTTATGGTTAAAGACTGGTGGGAAGTTATCTTTAATCCATCATTCCCTTATCGTATGGCACATATGTTTGTCGCCTCATTACTGACCAGCTCCTTTCTGATTATTGGTGTCAGTGCCTGGCGCATTAAAAATAAGGTCGATGGACCTGCTACACAAAAAGTGATGTTAACTGGTGTTGTCATGGCTGCTATTTTAGCGCCAACACAAATTATCATTGGTGATTTCCATGGGCTGAATACCCTAGAGCACCAACCCGCAAAGGTCGCTGCGATTGAAGCTGTCTGGGAAACAGAGAAAGGAGCAGCGCTAACCTTATTTGGCTTTCCAGACGATGAAAACAAGACCACTCATCTGGCAATCAAAATCCCAAAACTGGCAAGCTTAATCCTCACACATGAAATCGACGGGGAATTACAAGGCATTAATGATTTTGCAGGGGAACACCCACCGGTTGCCCCTGTCTTCTGGGCATTTCGCATCATGGTGGGTATAGGCATGTTAATGTTGCTTGTTTCCTGGTGGGCCTGCTGGCAATTATGGCGTGACAAAGAGCTCAATAAACCACTGGTAAACATTATGTCTTATATGGCCTTCTCTGGTTGGATCGCGGTACTGGCAGGTTGGTATGTGACAGAGGTCGGACGCCAGCCCTGGATAGTCTACGGTGCCGTCAAGACAAGTGAAATAGTCGCTGATCACCCCGCAGCAACATTGATGGGAACACTGTTTGGTTATGGCTTCATCTATGTCTTCTTACTCATCTCATACATTGGTGCTGTTCGTTATTTGGCCACTAAACCTGCACGGTCATTGGTGACATTGCAAGAGTACCCGCAAGAAACAGTTGAACCTGCCGGGCGAGAAAGATAATGGAATATTGGTTACCTGTATTTTTTGCCGGAGCAATGGGGTTTGCCATGCTTATATATGTCATCCTCGATGGCTATGACCTTGGTGTAGGCCTATTGTTACCTGTAGCAAATGAAGAAGAAAAAGACATCATGATTGCATCCATAGGTCCCTTCTGGGATGCAAATGAAACATGGATAGTACTTGGTGTAGGCGTGTTATTAATTGCATTTCCTAAAGCGCACGGATTAATTCTCACTTCACTTTATCTCCCCGTCACATTAATGTTGATGGGCTTAATACTCCGCGGCGTTTCTTTTGATTTTCGCGTAAAGGCACAGGATTCACATAAAAAAATGTGGAACACCTTGTTCTTTGTTGGTTCTTTGATTGCAGCAACATCGCAAGGGTGGATGTTAGGCTCTTATGTCACCGGACTATCGAACACCACCACAAGCTGGTTATTTTCTTTCTTGATTGCATTAACCTTGCCTACGCTCTACATCATGTTGGCTGCAGCATGGTTGTTGATGAAAACCGAAGGTGCGTTGTTTCAAAAAGCGATTGGCTGGGCAAAGAAAGCAATCTTACCTATGGGTCTTGGCTTGTTGCTGATATCAATCGCAACTCCGCTTGTAAGCACCGAAATCGCAGAAAAATGGTTTAGCATGCCAAACATTATTATATTAATGCCTATCCCGCTCACTTGTTTAATTTTTTATGTGGGAATCTTTTGGTTACTTCGCCATGAAAAGGCACTTAATGCTGGTTATGCATGGTTAATATTTGCTGCGTTAGTCGTGATTTGTTTACTCGCTGCCTTTGGCTTGGCTTTTAGTATCTTTCCTGAAATCGTTATGGGAGAAATGAATATCTGGGAAGCGGCGTCTTCAGTCGAAGCATTAAAGGTTATCTTTGTCGGAACTATTATTACCCTACCAGCCATCATTGGCTACTCAATCTTCATCTATAAAATATTTCACGGTAAGGCTACACACCTTAGCTACGAATAAGGTCATCAAAAATTTGAGGCTCTTCCTTCTTCAAACAGATGGTTGTTTGTTTGTAGATATAATGTCGCATCATTTGCAGGTAATGGCTTGCTAAACAAATAACCTTGTAGTTGATTGGAGCCTAGGCTTGACAATTGCGAGGACTGCGCTTCGGTTTCAACTCCTTCTGAGATAACACTCATACTTAAGCTTTTCGCCAATGCAATGATAGTTCTAATGATCGGCACTGTACTCTCACTATTGTTAAGTTGAGATACGAAACTTCGATCAACTTTTAACGTGTTAATTGGCAACCTGTGCAAATAGGATAACGATGAATAACCAGTACCAAAATCATCAATCATTAATTCACAACCTAATGTTATAAGCTTATTCAAATTATCAATCATTTTATCCGAATCATTTACCAGCATACTTTCAGTTAACTCAAGTTTTAACTGACCTTTTTTAAGCCCAAACTTATTAAACACTTCGGAAGTCTTTTGCACGAACCTACCATCATAAAATGAAACTGGCGTAACATTTACACTAATATAAATATCTTCTTCCTTATTTTCTTTATTCCAGGTCGCAAGTTGTTCGCATGCCGTTTCTAACGCCCATAAACCTATATCAAAAATCAACCCGCAATCTTCCGCTAAGGGTATAAATTCTACTGGTGACACCCATTCCCCATTGCTTCTTTGCCAACGAGCCAATGCTTCAAAACCTCTCAAGTTATGATTTCCAACATCAACTATAGGTTGGTAGTAAAGTTGAAGTTTATTCTCCGATACAGCTTTAGAAAGCTCAAGTTGTAACTGCCGAGCTCGCTTCACTTTAGCATCTAAATCTTGATCAAATAAAACCCAACAAGCACGACCTTGCTGTTTGGCTCTATACAATGCAATATCTACGTCGTGCAAAACTTGATCAGATTTTTCGTAACTTGAATTTAATTCAAGTACGCCAATACTACTATTGACCAGAATCTCCCTGCCACTCAAGTTATATGGCTCAGATAGGGATTCAATTATTCTATCCGCAATTATCGATGCGCTTAAGTGGGTATCTAATTCTTCAAATAATAATATAAATTCATCACCACCAAGTCTGGCTATCGTATCAACATTCCGTGCCAGTTTTTTTAATCTATTGGCTACTCCAATCAATAGTTGATCGCCTTTCAGGTGACCGTATGTATCATTAATTAACTTGAAGTTATCAAGATCGAGCAACATAACACAAGAGAGCTGCTGTGAATTTCGTCTTTTTAGTAATGCTAGATGATGTTCGAGTCGATCTATAAACATGACACGATTACCGAGCTGTGTCAGTTGATCGTTGTATGCTAATTGCCGCATATTTAATTCAGCGATCTTTTGCTCGCTAATATCACAGGCACTCGCTAATCCAGTTGCTTCATTATCAATTTCAGCTAAGGTCACACTGAAATACAACCAACGTGTCTCACCTTTTGTATTTTTAATTTCAAATTGTTCGTAGTGTGCTTGTCCGAATGGTGCGTGAGAAAGAAATACTTCATTAGCGAATACACTAAACCCTTCACAGAAAATTTCTGCTAGTGGCAAACTAAGGATGTCTGCATTATTGTGCCCGGTAATATTACCCAGTGCTGGATTGGCATAAGTCACGGTTTTATTATTGAATGTAAAAATTGCGGTCTGTGTGGTTTCTGCGAGTCGTTGAAAACGAATCCGGCTGCTCTTGAGTGATTCGGACATTAGCCACATACGCTTGTCAACAAGACTTCCGATAATTATTAAACCTAGTAAGAAAACACTAGTAAGAATAATTCCAATGATCAAATTATATGACGGAATAGAGTGATGACTAATGATACTAGTTGCGTCCGCTTGAAAATAAGTCGCTCGCATAGCAGTAAAGTGCATAGAACTCACAGCCAAACCTAGTACGATACTACCAGTAATATTACCCCATTTTGCTGACCAAAAACGGTGAGCCGTAATATGAAACCGCGCATAAAGACCAATAACTGCAAAAACATATGCAGCTAATATTGAGAGGAAAAAATAGCTGGGTAAATAGTACATCTGGGCCGACACAACAATCGCTTCCATTCCTGTGTAATGCATCGTGCCAATACCCAACGCCATTAATATTGCGGCCATATGTAAATGTTTGTAGGTATGTTGCTTCGCTGCATATAACCATATACAGCTTCCACTGGCTAACATCGCAGGAACTATAGAAAGTATAGTGGTAGTAAGATCGTATCTAATTGGAACGGGTAGGCTGAAAGAAAGCATTGCGGTAAAGTGCATAGCCCATATACCAGTGCCCATCCCCACACTGCCTGCAATTAACCAAAGGTAGCGATGTGAACCCTTACTCGACTGATAGCGATCTATGACGGGCAATAGTACCGAGGCTGCTAAAATAGCGAGCAATACAGCCACTAAGCAAAGCCAATGGTTATGATGTGTCATCATGGCAGGCTGGACAAATTGCCCTTGGCTCACGAGTCGCCAAATATCCATAAATTTCTCGCTAATATTTTATTTAAGAGTACCTAATTAGCGGTCTATCGTTATAGAACTTAAGGAATATTACTAATATTTAGTTAAGCAAAGTTCATCCGCTTGTTGCCGTAATTTAAATTTTTGAATCTTACCTGTAGACGTTTTGACAAAGCCCCAAACACAATCGTCTTGGGCGCTTTGAAATGCTCCATATTTTCTCGACAATAATTGATAAGCTCTTCAACCTCAATACTAGAGATATTCTCTCCGCTCGAGATAATAATATCCTTTGAACGATCTTTAATCTCAATATAACCGTCTACATGCCATACAGCCAAATCACCATTATGAAACCACCCTCCTCTTAGAGCTTTGTCAGTAGTAGGCGTATTTTTTAAATAACCTTTATTGTAAATTAAGCCAAAACTCAGGTGAAGTAGCAAATGCCTCTGAAAATAACCAGGCC
>CAXBDA010000120.1:0-5604 GCA_963974595.1 uncultured Oleiphilus sp.
AGTGCGGAAGAGATTAAAAAACTGTTTTGTAATTTCTGTAGCAATTTCATTACGGCGCTAGATGCAGCTATCGCCATCAATGATGCGCACGTTCATACTTTTTCTAATCCCGCTGGGTATACCTACACGGTTCATTGCTTTCAATCGGCACCTGGATGCCTGACTCTCGGAGAGTGTACCGGTGAGCATACCTGGTTTAATGGCTATGAATGGCAAATAGCAGTCTGTCATTCATGTAAAGAACAGCTCGGCTGGTTGTTTTCTAAAGACCAACAGTTTTATGCACTAATTGCTGATCGACTAAGATTGGCTTAGCCGGGGTTATTTCAATTCAGGTTTATAGAGAAAGCCAAGAAAAAAAGAAACAACAATAAAAAATAATGAAAGGTAGAGATCGGTAACGAGGATGTAGAGGACCAAGCCAAGCATTGCGGGTAGATTGCACAAAGACATCCCGATGACGATGTAAGTAATATAGGATTGCAAATCGGTTGGGGTGTTATCAATACCGAGCTGAATATTGTCTCTGATTTTATGTTGATGACGTTTAAACCGACCTAGCAGTATTAATGCTAACGGAATACTTAATACACAAATGCCGCTTAGAATATTTTTCAGCTCAGGCAAGGCAGGTTCTAATAGTCGTAACTTGTCCATATAAAAAATAGCAATTAGAAACATCGGTGAGCTAGCGAGCATACCAAACCAAAGTATTTTGCTGATGTTTATAATATGCGCTACGTTTAATTGTTGTGGTTTATTCATAATATTTAATCGATTAAATAAAGATAATTTCAGGTATTTATAACATGTCGATATTTCAAAAAACACTCAGTTTTAATACTCAAGGAAGACAGGTATACGAATTCACAAAAGATGTACAACGGTTTGTTACTGAAAGCGGTGTGCATATCGGTCTATGTCATCTATTTATCCAGCATACCAGCGCTTCTTTAATGTTATGTGAGAATGCCGACCCCGATGTAAGGATAGATCTTGAAACCTTTATGCAAAGTGTTGCGCCGGACGGCGATCCTATGTTCTGTCATACCACAGAAGGACCAGACGATATGCCAGCGCATATTCGTACTTTAATAACCAATGTAAGCTTGACTATTCCCATTACAGACTCAAGGTGTCAGTTGGGGACTTGGCAGGGGATTTATTTATGGGAACATCGCACCCATTCACACAGTCGTAATGTCATCATAACGATTAATGGTGAATAGAATCCTGGACTCCGCAGTAGAACGTCTTGGAGCAATTAACGTGCAATTTCTTTTTAACAAAACAGCAAGTTTTAAACTAAACTTTTAATTAAGGAACCTCTGATCAAGTCATTCTCGTGAAAACGGGAACCCAGTAAGCAATTGAAATCGTTAGACTCCCTCTTTCGAGGGAGTGACAAAAAGTAATTTAATCAGAGGTTCCTTAAATATGACTGCCTGCTTTACAGCACGCCCAAAAAGACATATCACTTGTCAGCAAATCACAGCCATAGAATTACTATGGCTGTGATTCTAGACAGCGTGTTATGCTTTTTTGAACGCACTCTAAAACAGGTTCTACTTCGGAGTACAGGATAAATGGCAAAGGCAATCTGGAATGGCGCAGTATTGGCGGAGAGCGAGCGTTACGAAACAGTGGAAGGTAATATCTACTTTCCGGCAGCGTCAATTAACAAAGAATACTTTAGCGATAGTGATACCCACTCAAGCTGTTTCTGGAAAGGCAAGGCGAGTTATTATGATGTGGAAGTAAATGGAAAAATAAACAAAGATGCGGCCTGGTATTATCCCGAACCAAAATCAAAAGCAGAAAACATTAAAAATTATGTGGCATTTTGGAAAGGGGTTGAAGTAGTAGAGTAATGCCTCAAACAGCATAGCGCGAGTAGCACGTCCGAGCAGCTTGCTGTGTCTGGTTTGACTTGTTGGAAATGCCAATCACTGAAATATTTCTAAAATTATATTATTAACTTCTTCGGAAATATTTTTCGGCTCAGAAAAAAAATGATGTGCCTTATATTGGTCTTTAAGGTGGTGATCTATCCCAAGCGAAGCTTCTAATTTAACTGGAAAAGTAATCACTGGGTTACCACTAGCTAACTCAGTAATCGAATTGTTAGTTTTTGTATGAGTATCAATATCATTTTGGGTCATACTTTCTAGCAAATCCAAATCATGTAAAACTGTGTAAGACATTCCAAATTCATTCGCAACCCTTTGAAAAAAAGGTATTGCATCCTTGCCCCCTGCGACCAAGATGCTCCAACTAAGCTCTTCTACTCTATTTCGAATTAATCCTTTACTCTGCAGGACTGAATTCACTGCAATCAAATCTTCTGGACCCTCCACAATTAAAATTCTATTTGCAAAAAATATCTCATTTACCGATGGGTTGAATCTAGCCAAACCCTTAAAAACCTTTGCATCGCTAAGTTTCTCGATCTCTCCACCGGTTGCTGTTTTGATTTTTGTTCCTATCTCTACTGACGGTTTAGATACCAAACCTATATTTTGGTAGTTATATGCATCTACAAATATTGGGGAGTGAGTTGTATACAGAACTTGGTCACTACCACTAAATTCCACCATTACGTCGTAGAAAAGTTTTGATAATTGGGGGTGTATATAGAGTTCTGGTTCTTCAATTGCCAAAATTATAGTGTTTTGATTTTCCTCACCGCTTTCTCTCTCAATATCTATAAGAGTTTTAAGTAAGGAAAATACTATACAACGTTGCAAGCCATGTCCTTTGGATAAAACATCAGTCTCTATACCATCATTAACTGATAATGAGACTCCTCCAGAGAATATCTCCTGAACTTCAGTAACAGAGATGGCTAGGGAAACGTTACTTACAGAGGGCATAAGCTGTTTTAATAAACCAGTAATCTGTTGCTCTATGTCTCCAAGGGCTTCCAACCTATTTTGACCTTCTGGTTGGTCTATCGCATTTAGCAATCTATGTACATTTGCCAACGACTCCTCAATCTCAATAAACCTCGGATCATTTTTTAAAATTCTCTCGGAGAGCTCCCCCATCAACCTCCTGAATGTTGACGAACTTTGTCTTTTGTCAATTTCATCTGAATAATCTGTTATAGCTGGCAATAAATAAAAAGATGGAAGTGAAGCTACAACATTGCTTTGTAAACCCAATGCATGGGTTCCACTTAAGTCGGGCTCATTAAATTCGATATCAGTTTCAAGTAAATACCTTTCTAATGCTTTGGTATAGATGGTTTTTCCACTTTTATCCTCCGGGTAGAAGTAATCAGGCAACCCAGTTTCTTTAGCTATATCTACCCACTTTGGTCTTTGGCCATGCTGCTCTAATATTTGGGCAATAGATAGAAACCATTCCTTTGGTGCTGCCTCATAGCCGTGATACTCGCTTTTTATTCTCATCCCTGAAGCCGTTTCAGCTTCTTCTATCCATATATGCTTTTCTAGTATTAGTTTTCCGTTCGCAAGATATTTTTTCCAACGTTTACTTTCATCGTCATTAAGGTTATCAAAGGATATTTTTATAATTATCGGGGAGCTGGCATCAAAAAAGTCTTCTTTCTTAAGCCCTCCTGCACCGCCGCTAATGAAGGCATCTATAGACTTGATGAGGTTTGATTTTCCTGAGTTATTTTCACCGACTAGAGAAAACAAGCTTTGAATTGGAACATTTCCACTATCAACAATAGAACGTAAATTATTAATGGAAAGCTCCTGAATTTTCACCGCTTCCTCCTTAGCCTTCTAACAGTGTGTTAATGGGGAAAGGCCCTCATTAACAATATTATCGGGCTTCCCGTGTAATTGATTAGGGATGTTGGCAATATTTTGATAAGTCCTTGTTTTTTCATTCTTTGTCCATAATGTCAATTTATCGTTTTCTATTACACAGGAAGTACGCTTTTTAATTATTGATTGATGATGTTTTTATTAAAGTAGTTGTTTGATTTGAAAGCAAGTATAACTTTTAACAAAGTTACGGTTTTGCTCCCAATTGCATCGCTCTTTCCTTTCTTTTGTTGAGGTCATCTTGATTTTTATCCCAGCCTTGGCAATGCGTCATGATGATACTGCTTAAGGCTTGTATATGTTCATCATCATCATTCAATGCGGGGATATAAGAGAATGTCTCGCCACCGGCTTCAGTGAAGAACGCTCTGTTTTGCATATCGATCTCTTCTAATGTTTCAAGACAGTCTGCTGAGAAACCGGGGCAAACTATTTGCACATGTTTCGTCCCTTGGTGGGCAAGTTTTTTTAATGTGATATCAGTATAAGGTTCTAACCATTTTCGTGGGCCAAAGCGAGACTGGAATGTGAGTTGCCATTCGTCTTCTTTAAGTTCGAGTTTTTCTGCGACCAGTCTTGCGGTTTTATGACACTCACAATGATAAGGGTCACCTGCCAGAAAATAATCTTGAGGGAGTCCATGAAATGAAAAGAGTAACTTTTCTGGTTTAGTGTGAGTTTGCCAATAGTTGTTGATGCTATTGGCCAATGCAGTGATGTAATCTGAATTATCGTGGTAATGATTAATCATTCTTAATTCAGGAATCCAGCGCCAGGTTTTTAATACATCGGCAGCGGCATCGAATGTTGATGCGGTTGTTGCTGCTGAATATTGCGGATATAGCGGGAAGATTAAAACACGGTTGGCATTCGCGCTACGCAACTTTTCTAAACCAGACTCTATTGATGGATTACCGTAACGCATAGCTAATTCAACTTTTACATTTCCAGAAAAACGTTTTTCAATTTCAGTTCTAATTGCATCGGCTTGTTTGATAGAGGTATCGAGCAGGGGGGAGCCATCTTTTGACCATACTTTCTTATACGCTTCTGCTGATCGTTTTGGACGAGTACGCAGAATGATGCAATGTAATACAAACCACCATAATAATTTTGGCACTTCTATCACACGCGGATCGGAAAGGAACTCAGCCAAATATTGTCGTACCGAAGCAGCAGTTGGTGCATCAGGGGTTCCAAGGTTGGTGATCAGGACACCGGTACAGCTTTCGCTGTCATGTTTATATTCTGGATTACCTTTATACTTCATAACACCATTTATATAGGAGTCGAGAGTGTTTGTAAAAAATATTAATGAATGTCCGGAATTCATTGCCAATGACGGTTGTTTAATAAGGGAATGGGTACACCCAAAAAATGACGCGGTTGATTTGCCATATTCCGTTGCAATGGCGACGGTTGAGATAGGGAAACAAAGTTACAAACATGCATTAGAGCAAACAGAGGTTTATATCATCTTCTCGGGGGAGGGTGTGATGCATATTGATGATGAAGCACAGGAAGTGATCTCCGGTGAAGCGATACTCGTGCCAGCAGGCGCAACTCAATGGATAGAAAATACTGCTGATGAAGAATTATGTTTTATTGCGATTGTTAATCCTCCCTGGAGTGATGAAGGCGACAAGAGAATTGAAGATTAATTATCGTCTGTATTAAACCAGTTGAGTACATTGTCGGCATTTTTATCCGGTGGGAATACCGGGTAGAACACTTTTTCTATAACAGCACCTTTGATTATGAGCGTTACTCTCTTGTAGCGCTGTATTTCCTCAACTGTGAATGT
>CAXBDA010000121.1:0-5583 GCA_963974595.1 uncultured Oleiphilus sp.
TTGATGGCTTTATGCTTTGGTAACTTGACTGAAATTAGCGCTGTTAGTGCAATAAAAAATGCTGAGACCCAAAGACAGACAGCTAAACCGTAGTCTTGAAATAACCAGCCTGACAATATCGTACCTATCAAGCGACCCATGGCATTCGCCATATAATAAAAACCAACATCCAGTGATACCCCATCTTCACCGGCATAACTCACGATAAGGTAACTATGCAAGGATGAATTCACTGCAAATAAAGCGCCGAAAATAAGCAACCCCACCAAGAGGGTTGTTTCAGCATACCAGTTATAAGTGAGTGATAATGCAATGACGACAGGTATAACGCTCAGTAAAAGTGCCCAGACAAGTGCATGACGACCATCAGGTGACTGGCCACTTTTTGTGCCCGTAATTTTGGGTGCGATTCCCTGCACAAAACCATAACCAATGACCCATGTTGCAAGAAATCCACCGACAGACCAATGATCCCAGCCAAAAGTGCTTGCTAGATAGACAGGCAGTGCCACGACAAACCACACATCCCTTGACCCAAATAGAAACATTCGAGCGGCTGAAAGGTAGTTAATCGCTTTGCTCTTGGAGAAGATCTCGGTGAACTTAGGCTTATTCTTGGCTTTGCCCATGTCCTTTTTTAAGCTAATCAGGCTGAATATCCAAACTAAAGACAAGACCGAGGCCATACCTAGAATCGCGCCTTCAAAACCAAATAGGCTTAACAGAGCACCGCCGAGGAAAAAGCCCGCGCCTTTAAGTGCGTTCTTTGAACCGGTGAGTATAGCAATCCATTTATAAAGCTGGCCTTCAGCATTCGCAGGAACCAATAGTTTAATAGAGCTTTTAGCGCTCATCTTATTGAGGTCTTTTGCAATACCTGAAACAGCTTGTGCCCCCATAACCCAAGGAATGGTCAATAAAGTCGAAGGTACCAGCAACATAGCCAAGGCCACAACCTGCAAAAACAACCCGATATTCATGGTTTTGTTAAGGCCTAAGCTCGCCCCCAACCAACCACCAATGAGATTAGTGACAACGCCAAAAATCTCATAAAAAAGAAACAACATGGCAATTTCGATAGGGCTATAACCTAACCCATGGAAATATAAAACCACCAACATGCGTAAAGCGCCATCGGTCAGTGTGAAGGCCCAATAATTTCCCGTCACCACCATATATTGGCGAATTTCGGGGGAAAGCTGTGCAAGCCAACTCATCTTTATTTATCCCTTATCTGACTCACCGACCAATCGCACCAGCTCTGCTGTTCGGTTAGCGTAGCCCCACTCATTGTCATACCAGATGTAAAGTTTTACTTGAGTGCCATTAACCACCATAGTGGAAAGGGCATCAATAATGCCTGAGCGTGGATCAGTTTTGTAATCAATCGATACTAAGGGTCGCTCTTCATAACCAAGAATACCTTTAAGCTCGTTCTCAGCGGCAAGTTTTAAACATTCATTCACCTGTGCTTCTGTGGTTTCTCGTTCAAGCTCAAATACACAGTCAGTGATTGAGGCATTGGCTAAAGGAACCCGAACTGCATGACCATTTAACTTACCTTTAAGTTCAGGGAAAATGTGTGTAATGGCGGTTGCTGAGCCGGTTGTCGTCGGAATTAGACTCATACCGCAAGCGCGTGCACGACGTAAATCTTTATGAGGAGCATCCAGAATGGTTTGTGTATTCGTAATATCATGTATCGTCGTCATCGAACCGTGTTTAATGCCCAGTGACTCGTGAATAACTTTAACGACAGGCGCAAGACAGTTTGTGGTACAAGACGCTGCGGTCACAATAGGGTGTTGCTCTTTATCATATAGCTGATCGTTAACACCCATCACCACGTTTAGCACGCCTTCTTCTTTAACCGGCGCAGTGACGACAACGCGCTTCACACCTTGATCAAGGTAGGCTTGAAGCAATGCTTTCGTTTTCATCTTGCCACTGGCTTCTATAACTACATCACAGCGAGACCAGTCAGTTTCATCAATGGCTTTATTTCGAGTGCACGCTATGTGCTGACCATTAATGATTATGGTGTTGCCATCGTGACTGGCTTCTTGATGCCAACGCCCATGCACAGAATCAAAGTTGAGAAGATGTGCTAATGTCGCAGCGTCACCCGCGGGGTCATTTATCTGAACGATTTCTATATCATCCCAATCAAAGGCTGCCCGCATCGTTAAACGCCCCATGCGACCAAACCCGTTAATACCTACTTTAATTGTCATAGCGACCTCAAAAAAATATTGTTTGTTAATTACTTGAGTTGATTTGTTTGAATAGAACCAGAGTGAACCAACTTGTTATCGACGATCTAGAATGCTTGAAACATTATTGCGCGCCAAACCAGTGCTGCGTTCGGTTGGCAAAGTAGACCAAAGACAACATAACAGGAACTTCAACCAATACGCCTACGACCGTGGCCAATGCGGCCCCCGAGTGTAGTCCAAATAATGATATTGCCACGGCAACCGCCAATTCGAAGAAATTAGACGTACTGATCATGCTGGCAGGTGCTGCAATGTTATACGGAAGTTTTAAGGCTTTCGCTGCTGTATAAGCAATGGCAAAAATGCCATAGGTCTGTATAAGTAATGGAATCGCAATTAATAAAATGGTGAGTGGTTGTGAGAGTATTGTTTCAGCTTGAAAACCAAACAGTAAAACAACCGTGCCAAGTAAGCCGACTACCGACCAAGGTTTTAATTGACTCAATAGCTGCTGCAAACGATGCGGGTCATCGTTCTTGCTTAGAAGCTTTCGAGTGGTAATGCCTGCGATTAGAGGGAGTACCACATAGAGAATGACTGAAAAGAGTAATGTTTCCCATGGTACTTCTATATCACTAACACCCAGAAGAAAAGCTGTAATCGGGGCAAAAGCAAATATCATGATGATATCGTTTACCGATACTTGTACCAGCGTGTAGTTAGCATCTCCTTTGGTTAACTGACTCCAAACAAAAACCATCGCAGTACAGGGCGCTACGCCCAATAAAATCATACCGGCAATGTATTCATTGGCTGTTTGTGGGTCGACCATAGAGACAAAGAATACTTTAAAAAATAACCAGCCCAATGCCGCCATTGTAAAGGGTTTGATCAACCAGTTTATCACTAATGTCAACGCGAGACCTTTAGGCTTTTTCCCCACATCCTTGATGGCAGAAAAGTCAATTTGCACCATCATGGGGTAAATCATCACCCAGATCAGTACGGCAACGACAAGATTAACATGCGCCCATTCCAGTGAAGCAATCAAGGTAAACCAGCCTGGTATCAAGTTCCCAAGTACGACACCTAAACCAATACACAAAGCGACCCAGAGTGACAAATAACGTTCAAAAATACCCATAAGACCTGATCCAGTTTGATTAAATAGTGATTAGCAATGTTGCGGTGCCCGATTATATTGCAGTGCTCGAGCCGGTCGTTCACCCATGACGTTAAGATTTTGAATATTAGCTGCAATAAAGCCAACGTTGTTTTCAGTGGTTTCAGCCAGCACAGATTTAGCCCAGGCTGGTAGATCTGGATTGATACGATAATACATCCACTGCCCTTGCCTGCGATCGACCAATAAACCATTTTTTCTAAGTAAGGCTAAGTTCCGCGACACCTTAGGTTGAATGTCTTCAAGCGCTTCCATCATTTCGCAAACGCATAATTCACCTTCATACTGAATAAGCATTAAGCAACGTAAGCGCACTTCATCTGTTAGGCTTTTGAAAAATTGAATGGGGTCTAATTCTACTTTTGGTGATCGCTTTTTTGTCTCAATGAGCACAAACATTGAAATACGCCCACTAATTTCATTCAGTGTTATTTCAAAAGGGTTGGGGCCAGCACGGAAAACCGGGTCTTCGAAGTTCCAGTCCATTCTTTTACCAGAGACTGGATAGTTTTTGCATTCAAGACGGGCTTTATCACAAAGCGAAATAACATAATCAAAGTCTTGGTCTTGAAACTCGCTTACGTTCTTTGATCTGATATCACCTTTAGCGATACCAGATTTTTCTAAAACAACAAGTGTTTGAGGGTGAATTTCAGTGGGCTGGGTGCCTGCACTGAATACATCGAAATTATCTCCAGCCATATTACGAAGAAGCGACTCTGCCATTTGTGATCTGGCAGAGTTGCCTGTACATAAAAATAAAACCTTACGCTTCTTCATTGCCGCATCACTCCAAACCTTTATCCGTATAATATTCGAAATTTCATATATATGAAATTTCGAATATTATACGGATATATACTTAAAATCAATCTTTCATCGCTTAAAGGTAAGTACTTTAAAAAATCAGTTTGAAAAGGGATTATCAAATAAACTATCTTCCAAATTAAAAACCGTGGAAAATATACTATTTGGAGTTATTTTATGTACCGAGTGTTTAAAATATTAGCGATTTCGGTACCTGTCACGTTGTTGATTTTTATTTTTGCCAAAAGCGCGTTTGCTGAAAAAATAATAATTCGCGTAGACGAAAAGAGCTTCCCGGCAACGTATAAGAAAGAAAATAAATGGGAGGGCATGGATGTAGATATAATAAGGGAGATTCTCTCTCGTGCTAATTTAGAGTATGACTTTGTAGAAATACCCTTTCAGCGGAGCTTGTATCAAATTAAGGATGGACAAATTCACCTTATACCGGACTTGGTGAAGAATGAAGCACGGTCAAAGTATCTATATTGGCTGGGGCCAACGAGAATTACCTGTATCGGACTGGTTGTTCAAGAAAAAGATCAGCACCTTCCAATCAAAACAACGGATGACCTGATTACAATCGCATTACAAAAACAGAAAAAGCTCGGTTACCTCACCGGGGCAAGTTATTCACCTTTTTTCGATGATCGTTTAAAACATGATACCCTCTTAAACGAAGTCCTGAATTTCTTGCCCGATAATTCTCAACATCGTCAAATGCTACAATTGGGGCGGCTTTTTGGCTATTTTTATGACGCTTTTGAAATTCAGCAACGTATGTCGGATCCCATCTTTGCTTACCAATATAAGGGCTTGGCATTACATTCATACCGGATTGAAGAATCCTGCACCGGCGCTTATATCGGTATTTCAAAAAATCTGGATAAAAAAGTTTATCAGAAAATTATGCATGCATTTCAAACAATGCATGAGGATGGCACGTTTGCTGACATGTATTTGAGATGGATGGGTAGCAAACCCACTTTTTAAAAGTGGGTTTGCTCTGAATAGCACTTAGCTAAGCTGCTATTACCCCCATTAAAACGAATCTCGACGATGAGCGCAGCGTCTGCCATGATGGCAGTACTGTTAGTCAGCCAGCCACCAATAAACTCGATGATAGTAAAACCGACATTGAGGAAAAAGGCCCAAGCAATACGCCCAGAGGAATCGTGCTTGTCGCGGTGGGTGTGCTTGTGCATGCTTAGCCATCCAAATGAAATTCTGCTTAATTTTCAGGGCCGCCAATCGGTAATGCTTGCTCTATGGGGCTAACATAAACCCAACCGGAGATATGCGTCCCAATACGCCCTGTTCTACGAATAATACCCGTGACCTCATCAATTTGTGAATCCTCGCAGACCAATGATATTC
>CAXBDA010000122.1:0-5444 GCA_963974595.1 uncultured Oleiphilus sp.
ATAATCCAGAATTTTTAGCTTTTTCACGCGCTAGCTTCAGCTCTTCAGGTTTATGCTTTGGTTTAAGTTTTTGCTCTTTAACAATGCGCGGTTTAGGCTTTTCAACTTTTTTAGGTTCAGGTTTTTTAGCCACTTTCGGTTCTGGTTTAGGTTTTTCTATTTCTGGCTTTTTTACCAATTTTGGTTCTGGCTTAGGCTTCTGTTTCTTTAAAATGACTTTAGCCAATTGAGGCGGCAGTTTCTCAAGTTCTTGACGATCCTGTTCTGGCAATGTAATCCAAGAAATATAAACCACTGCAATAAAAAAAACCGGTAAAACGGCAGAAACTATTCTGAGCAGTCTCTTACGTTCACCATCTTCTGGGTTCCAAGCTAAGCCTTGTTGATTAAATGACACCTTAAGCCTCCTGTCCCTGAGATTGTTTGCTCACTGCAAGTGAAATACTTGCATAACCCGATTCTACGCATGTCGCCATTATCTTTTTTAACAACTCGTAGGGCAATGATTGATCCGCTAAAATGGTAATAGGTCGACCTTCTTCTGCAGCAGGCGAGCTAGAACGTGCGGCCTGATAATCCAACTCTGCTTTTAATAAAGGCTCTACATCACCTTCAAAGGCGGTCATTTGAGATACTTTCAGGATAGAACGCCCCCCGACTAAAATATCCTCACCGGTCACTGCCAGTGCTATCGCATTTTTAGGCATTTGATCGGCACTTGAAACCGGTAATTTAATCGCATTATCCTGATTAAGCACCTGGACGTCTGAAGACGAGTTCACCATTAAGAAGAAGACCAAAATGGTAAAAATATCCATTAAAGAAACGAGATTTAGTTTACCTTGTTGCTTACCACGACGCTGATGTCGTTGAATACGCTTTGCTTTCGCTGAGGTTTTCATGATTTCACCTTCAACTCATTATGAGCAGACTCTTGCGTCAACTCCGGCTGTTTTTTTAATTCGTTCAGTACCACAGACTCATTACCAACGTTGACACGCTCTGGTGCATCAGCAATCGACACCTCAGGAAAAAGTTCTGCATGCACAACACTGCCCGCAATAACCGCAGGATATGAGCGTACTTTATCCATCACAGATACCAGTGTTTGATACGATGTTTTTTTCATCGCCATCACGGTAATGTCTTTCTTTTCAGGTACACGGGCTTTTAAGTCTTTCATCACTAAGCCAAGCATCTCAAAATCGTATTGGCCATTTTTGGAATCTATTTGTTTAATCACACCGCCCTTATTGTCAGCCACTAAAAGCTGTTCGGGGGTAATAATCACCTGTAACTGAACTAAATCATTATCCAGAGACTGGCCATCATCTTGTGTTGGAAAGTTCAATTCCAAAACAGAGGTCGAAGCAAAAATCATATTGATGAGCAGGATGGGCACCAACACAATCATCAGATTCATAAACGCGGTAATATCTAAATCAGCTTCGTTTCTTAAGCGGCGATGTTTGCGTTTCATGAGCAGACTCCAAAAAGTATTTCGCTAAAAGTGATAGGTAATAAAAGCGTTAAACGCTAGACCGCCGGGGCTGCTTGCATACCTTGAGGAGGCCTTCTTCCAGAATTATCTGGTGCACTTTTAGTGGCCACCGGCACTTGCTCAGCGCTGTTTCGATCACTTAAAAGGTTCATTACTTTGATGCCAGCCATTTCAAAGCTATCCACAATCTCATTTGTCTTAGTCTGTAAGATTGAATGGATAAGCAACAAAGGTATCGCCGCAATCAAACCAAATGCTGTGGTGTTCATCGCCACTGAGATACTTTGAGAAAGTAAACTTGCCTTCTGAGCTGGGTCAGCAGACGCCACGGCGGTAAATGCCGCAATAAGACCGATAATGGTACCCAATAAGCCTAACAAGGTAGACACATTAGCGAGTGTCGCTAAATACTGGGTACGTTTTTCTAAACGTGGCATGGTTTCCAGTAAACCTTCTTCCATCGCGTACTCAATTTCTTCACGAGGCTGGCGACGACCTAATCGCACTAAACCAGCACCTATCATATTCGCCATGGCACTTTTAGATTCAGAAGCGAACTTTAATGCTGTTTTGAAATCACGACCGCTAATCATACGATGAAGTTTATTGAAGTCTTGTTTATTGCTACGTTTTGCAAGCGCAAGATAAACATAACGTTCAATGGCAATAATAAAACCAATCACCAAAATAATGGAAATTGGATACATGAAAAAACCGCCTTCTTGAAAAAAACGAATAATAGTTTCGATCATACCTGCTTACTCCTGACAGAAGCTGAAACCGTTCAGCCAACTTTAGTTTGATAGTATTTTAGTTTGCTAGTATTTTAGTTTGCTAGTATTTTGCTCGTGCTTTGACACACTGCAAACGTCAACAATTGTCAAAAGTGTAGAGGGTCGAAGGAAAAAAAGCGGTTAGATAATGCAATGAATTGTATCGATATGTGAGCATGCCAAGCCCTGCACAATAATTGTGTGACGGCCTTCTACTTATTGATTACCTTAGGTAAAAAAAGGCACTATATTTGAAAAACACATGCGCTAAGTTACGTGTTTATGAAAAATGATTTTATAGGGATTAGAAATGAATGACACTTAGTTAAGCCACACATTTCTAATTATAACGCTCGTTCAGCTTAGCGCCAGCACCGCTCACCAGCAGCACCACCATCCCCTTTCGCATTGGTATTTGTCAGCGTCATTATTCCGCAAGCATCACCCACATGCCCTCCGGTTGGTGTTGCAGACAAGGTATAAGAAGTGGCGGTGGCAGCCGAAATCGTTAAATTATAAGCTGCAGCGCCTGTTAAAGGCGACTGCGTAGAAGTAAACGTAGTCGAGGCCGGAGCCCCTATGTTTACACCAGCGGCAGCCGCGCCTAGATAGGTATAGTTTGCACTAAAATAGCGTTCCATCGCTTGAGATAGCTGAACCAAAGCAGAAGCTGCATCTGCACGCTTAGTACGTCTAACATTTTCGTTGTAACTTGGCATTACAATCGCTGTCAAGATTCCTATAATCGCCACAACGACCATTAACTCTACTAGCGTAAAACCACTGTTTCTAACCTTCATTTAATTCACCATTCTCGTGTTTTCTTCAACGTTAAGATGCTAACGAAACGTACAAGTTTATTTCAACTCGCGCCAATAGAGTCGTTTGCTCAGTAAAGGATTAAGAGAAACACCTGCACCTCCAACACCAAGTCCAGAGAGGGTGTTACCTCCACCGTTACCACCGTTACCACCACCCGCTGATGTTTCGTTTATTAAAATACGTGCAGATCCATTAGTATTATCATCGATAACCACTACCGATGACGTTACCCCACCATCGACTTTAAAGCCTGCGCTAGCCGTGTCGCCGGTACCATCACCATCTGTATCGATCATATCATCATTATTAAATTTGTTATCACCATTGAAGTCGATGGAAGAGTCAGGGCCTGATCCATCTTCTGCATCAACAATCATAACCCAGCCAGAACCGCCATCTTTACACGGATCATCTGTTGGAGAGTAGGTTGTAAATATCAGTCTGCTATTTTGGAAAACAGCCTTACTGATGGACCTTTCGCCCTTATTGTCAAGTGGTGCGGTAGAACTATCAACCAAATCAATTAACCAACCACCATGTTTTGACTGGGTAATTGTTCCGGTGGAATTCGTCACGTCATCCCAATAAATTTTATTATCAGATACAAGGCGATTAACAGATCTCGATAAATTAGTCGCTGTGACTTCTGTAATTGTTTGAGTAAGCAGACTAGAGCGCGTTTTGCCATTAGTACCATCATCCCATATGCCAAAGAATGATTGTGTCGGCTCCCCTAATCTAACGTTATCGGTATTTTCTATATACTTACCGGTACCAAAAAACACTAGATTATCGCCTCGGTAACCATATTTAGGGTGGTTGACAATGACAGGCGCCTGAGTAATCGGCAAACTATCGCCTGCTGAAGATTTGGCTTTATAAAGAGGAGCAGGATTACCCGCCTGAGTAAAAGCAAACCCCCAGTTAGCAGCGTTAACAGAACTAATATCTATTTTCCACATATTACCGAATAAATCACCGGCATAAATGTAGTCTGCAATAAAGTCGCGATTAGTATCTGTGACGATAGGTTCAGACATACCGTTAGGCTGGCCTAAACCAGTAGGATCATCAAGTATACCTATTTCGGTATCGAACTTTTTAATCAGTGCACCAGTTTCAATATCAACGATATAGACAGCAGAATTACCCGTGGTACTCACATTGCCATCGGCTTCGGTATTATCATAACCATTACCAAAAATCGCAGCCCACTTACCATTGGCAAGCCTCGCAATAGTGGGTTTACCAAATGTAAAGCCCAAGTCCGCATCCTCGGCATCGGTAAATTCCCATAAAGCTATTTTTGACGCACTGCCTTCATCAAAACGACTATAACCAGAACCCGACGCTATACCTTTAGGGTCCGAAATATCTAATGCAAATACACCTTGCCCACCGCCATGCAGGGTACCAACAAGCGCTGTATGCCATTGCGTTGTTGAATTAAAGAAAACATCAGCATAAGCAGTTTTACCATCGACATAATATTGGTGTGAATAGTTCTGATCAGCCAAGTCGGGGAGCTTATCAAATAGAATATTAGGCACATACGCTAGAATCTCTTCCCCACCATCGGTGACACCACCGCCATTTTTGTAAGCATTGATGGCATGTAACATTCCATCGTTGGCCCCGACATACAGAACAGGCTGCCTGGTTTTCATCAATGTTCGGTAGTCTGAATACTTTTGTGCTGCTGCATTTTCATAACTCGTCGCAGGATTACCGTCTAAGGTAATAGGCCAGACATCAGGGTAAAAGAAATTCGGTGCAACAACATGCAAAGGATCTGAGTGAACAATGTCTCCTAATACATTTCTATCTGCTGAGTCACCTCTGTCTCTAAAAGATCTTGTTGCGCCTGTGACACCTTTCTCTTCGGTGCCATCACCTCTTAGAAAGTTGACAAGGTCTACACCATAATTTTGCTGATCTGAACTTATACCCGATAACAAATCAGATACTTGACCTGAAGACATTTCAGATGCTGTAGGTGATGAGTAATCAGCAGGGAATCTAAACGGTACACCGGTGCCAGCATCATTCATGGTGATGACTTCTCTATTTGAATCATGACCACCAGACAAGGCAAGTTTAGAGCGTAATTTTTCTGAAAGCTCCCAATTAATAGCAAAGTTAGAACCTGGACTAAAGTCTATTGCCCTAACGGACCCCGTCCATTTATTGGTATTAAACAGCGCTTGGTATAATAGTGTATCGGTACGAATTGAACCCGAACTTACCGCTACAGTCGTTGCGGCTCCTGATCGCGCTAAAACTTCATCAAAGGCATCTTCCATTTGATCTTTTAAGGTTAAGGCATTAGTCACCATGAAATAGTTATC
>CAXBDA010000123.1:0-5424 GCA_963974595.1 uncultured Oleiphilus sp.
CATCGATAAATAAAATTTTTAATAAATTCAGCGAGTTAGTTCTATTTTTTCATCCACCCGTAAGTGTTCTACTAGGCTAAAATGAGGCATATACCTCAAAAAAATTAAAAAATAGTTAATCTGACACAGAACAATAGACCACAAAGTGAAAACACGACACTGAGTTATTTATACATAAAACGACGGATGGAAACCAAAACCTACCAATACCTACGAAGCAGATGTGAAATTCAGTTTAATGTGAAAAACATTACTGATAACTTACAGAGAGCAACATTGAGTTACAAAATCTGACATCGTGCTGCAAAAGCTGACAGTGTGTTACAAAAAGAAGCCACTTAAAAACGAATCATTTCTACTTGTTTGGAATGCAATAGAAAGAGAGTGATCAAAACTGAAAGGAAAACGGATTAACTAAATGATATTTAGAGCAGAAGAAAACGTATAACCCACTCCGTGAACTGTTTTGATGGGTACATTTGAACAACCGGTTTGAGCCAGCTTTCTTCTAAGCCTTAACACCGCGGATTCAAGTGCGCGCTTGCCATGTTCATTATCTAAATAGCCTAGAGCGCTCCCTAAGGTATATTTATTAACCACCTCACCCTTTGCAAGCGATAGCTGAGTTAACAATTCCACTTCTTTAGCGCTAAGCTTACAAGATGATCCATCAGGTGATGATAAAAGCCAATTTATTTTATCCAGAGACCAGCTTTTTATTTCTTTACCTGAAGGCTCGTAGGCAGTTAATCGATTAGCTAGATTAATAACGGCAAAACACAACTCTTTAACATCAACAGGCTTAAGCATGTATATGTCTGCGCCTAATTCATAACCTCGAATTCGATCTTCGCTTGAACCATATGCCGTCAAAACAACAATACCCATATTGTTATGTAGCTTATTTTTTTGCAGGTAGTCTAAAATGGAAAAACCAGAAAAATCAGGCAGGCCTATATCCAGAATCAAAATATCAAAACTACTATTCAATAAACTTTGAAAAAACTCGACTGAACTTGCCACTTCGTAAGTCTCAAAGTTTTCTTGCTCCAAGGCCTCTCTGACAAGAAAACTGTGGTCTTTATCATCCTCTACTATAATTACGCGGGTTTTTTCCATAGGAATCTACTTAAAATGCAAGCCATAAAATTTAAGGTATATAAAACTATTCAATAGTTATTTGTCTATCAGAGGCAAAAATAACGACACTGTCGTACCTTTGCCTACTGTGCTATCAATAACAATATTACCGCCAATACTTTCCAGTATACTTTTAACGATAAACAAACCTAAACCGGCGCCTGAAGAAACGTCGGCATTAGACGCACGATGATATTTTAAGAACACCTCATTTACCTCGTGCTCTGGTATGCCAATACCTTTATCAACAACATCGATACATGCAAAATCAGCATCCTTTTGAAAGAATACCTCTACGTCTTGTCCACCTGAATACTTAAGCGCATTTGAAATAATATTATCCAAACATTTTCTGAGTTCAGAATCCGCCAAGGCAATATAGACTTTAGACGTTTCGCTTGTATGAAAAATGATGTTGGCCTTACTCAGCACATCTAATGACTGAATGGTTTCTTTAAGGACCGTTAAAATATCACATGGCCCTTTGGTCTTATCTGATTGGGTAAAATCAACTATTCGATCAGGCGATAAGCTATTATCCACGAGTTCGACAAGTCGGCTGGCGGCGCGCCAGAGAATATCAAAGCGTGGCTGAGTATCGGGTAATACCGGGGTAACCTTTTGTTCTAACATGGCAGTGGTATTTTTAATCACCGATAGCGGCGTTCGATATTCATGTGAAAACATATTGATCAAGGCTGTCTGATCATCGTTCGATTTTTTAAGCGCATCACGAGAACGAGTCAAATCTTCTTCAACTTTTTCTCTACGCTTCATTTCTTTTCTAAGGCGAATATTCAGTAGAAATACATAGGCTAAAATAGCCGCGAGCACACATGAAACAGCCGCGATCAGTAAGCCATACCTGTAAATTTTAGCCCAGTCGGTTTCTTTTCTTTGGTATAGAAAATCATTTAAATCCGGCATAGATGAAACTAAGCCTAAACTAGAGTAAGTATCATAAATATGTTGCCAACGCGCTTTATTCATATACCCCGGTTCAAGCAAATTCGGCTGGTTTAGCTTGATCATTTGCTCCGCTTCAAAGCGTAATTCATCGACGCTTCGTTTTGAATTATAACGAAGTTTAATAAGCTCGATGGCATGCTCGGGGTCTTTATAAGCAATCGCCCAGCCTGTTTTTGTTGCTTTAATAAACGCATCGGCCAAATCAGGTTTTTTCTTTAATAATTTTTCTGATGTAAAAAAATTATCACCATAAAAATCGATACCATAATCGATGGGTTTAAACAGTTGATAATTAAAATTCGCTTGCTCAAGCCGATATAGCTCATCGGTAATGTAAACAGACATACCCGTAACGTCTTTTGATAACAGAGACTCTATATTGAAACTGTGTTCTAGTGGCTGAATTTCATGACGCGCTATACCTTGAGACTGGAACATCGCCCATAAATCTGCTGCGCCATTTTCTATCATGAGTGGTTTATCAATTAAGTCTTTAAACTTGAAGTCTTTCGTTTCATTGTCAACAACCATCGCCTGAGGCGAATGCTGAAAGATAACCCCTAAAACAACAACCGGAACACCTTGTGATCTTTTAAGGATCAAATCTGAAGTACCTACACCAAAGTCTGCACGCCCACTTAAGACCTCTTCAAGCACATTGGTACCTGGTAACGCCTCTTCGAAAGTGACATTCAGGCCCACCGCTTCGTAAACCCCTAACTCCTTAGCCATGTAATAGCCTGCAAACTGAAACTGGTGCTGCCATTTCAATTGCACACGAACATTTTCTAAGCTATAGACATGCGGTGAAACAATACAGAAGCCAAGCAGAAAAATACCTATCAGTTTTGTTCTCATAAATCGTGTCATTCTTGTTTTATTTTCGCTAAGCATAGATCTTATTTTACAGCTCTGTTAATGGAAGCGAATTGTCTTCTCTCATTTCATACAAACACTCAGGAAGCTAGTGTTTTAAACAATCATCACAAAATGAAACCTAAACTCAAGGATAGGATCGAAAAAGGCTCAACTAACCATATTTGAATGCGATTGATGACCTGCATTATGGGTATTCAGACTAGTATTTGCAGTACAGTTTTTTGATTTCCTGATCGAAATCACGCAGTTCTTTGGGTGGGCGTAGCTGGTATTTTCTAATCACTATTTCTCGATGCACGACATAGTCACACCAATACGCTTTCCTGTCTGGCATCCAATCTGTTGGTGACTTACCTTTGCGTAGTTTTATCTGTTCTATGGATACGGGGACTAAATTTATCGGGTCATTCAACAAAGCAAAGCGCTGAGAAGAAGACCAGTATGCCGCCCCCCAATAATGTGCTTCATAAGGGCTGATTCGATGATCCAAAGCGATGACTCGAATATCTTCGATTGGTTTTCCAGTATAGGCATCTTGCCAACTACCCGAGACTACAAAAGCGCAACCTTCATGCTTGGCATATTTGATCTCGGTTAAACTTGCGTCAGCCAAGACTTGAGTATAGGTTTTTTGGCACTCACCCCGTTTTGCTTGCCAGTCTCTTGGTGAAAAGGGGCGTATACGTGATACCGCCGCATCTGTTCCTTTATGAATAGTGAAGCATGGCTCACTAAAACAACGATATTCGCCGTCTTCGTGATAACCACCAATAAAATCCAGCTCAGGTGGCTCTTCCGCTTTGGCTGAAGTCGTTAAAACCAGACAGATCATAATAAACAATAAGGAGTAAGTTATCTGATTAGAAGGTATCTGTTTAGAAAATACCTGAGATATCAAGCGAGGAATGTCTCTTGGGCAGGCAAAAGACAGAGTTATTGATGGAACTTTTTTTAAGAAAGACATTCCTTGTACACTCGGCTAAATAAAATGAGATTCAAGTAGCGCAGTTTTTATAATTAGAAAATAGACTATTAACGGTACTTCTGCCCTGACTCGTAATTGCGTACAGTAAACCGTCGATGCTGAATTGTTAAGTATTTTTCATTATAGATGTGACTTAGTTTTCAGCAAAACGGGTATATGTCTCAATTATACAGGCAAAGCCGCATGATACTAGGATTTTGCTCTAGGGTATTAGATAATATGGCGCGCACCTTCAAGGATCGAGACAAATTAATTATGATTATGTTTTTTTTAAGAACGCTATTTCTTTTCGTTTTTGTTAGCCAGCCTAGCTTGGCTGAAGTACTCGACAAACGTAAAGTCTGCACGTGGGATCCTGTCGGCAGGCAAGGCCCTGTTATGGCATTTTTTACGGATCTTGAAGCAATTGCCATACCCTGGGGTTTAGACTTGGAGTTCATTCCTTATGAAGATGAGAATCAAGTCGCGAAAGATCTTAGTAAGGGTGAGTGCGACATTGGCATCGTGACCGCCATTTTATCCCGCGACTTTGTGCAATTTGCCGGCACGTTAGATGCCATCGGAGGCATAACATCTGAGGATAAACTCAAGAAAACCCTCGCAACAATCACCTCACCCAAAGCAACAGATCTAATGTCTGATGGAAATTATGAAGTGGTCGCGTCTCTGCCTGTCGGTTCTATGTATGCTTACGTCAACGACAAATCAATTGACAGTATCGATAAATTCCGAGGAAAAAAAATAGGTATACTCAATGGCGACATACAAACGCAAATGTTTGCCGAACTAGCTGGGGCAACGCCTTTCCAAACCTCACTGTCTGAATTCGCAAGTCATTTCAATGAAGGCCATATTGATATTACATTTATGCCCGCACTAGCTTATGAGACATTTGAGTTAAACAAAGGCCTCGGTGATAAAGGCGGTATTTTAGATATTCGACTTTTTTACGGCATGATTCAGGCTATTTCGCGAAAGTCTGAGTTTTCGGACACATTTGGTGTTCAGATGAGACGTTATCTATACAATAAATTAGCAACCGCCATACATTTAATCGACAATGCTGAAGCCTCTATCCCCAAAAAGTATTGGATAGAAACCTCTCAAGAAACAAAAGATGAACTCGAAGAGTTTTATAAAAACATTCGCTTAACTTTGAAAGTAAATAAAAAATTCGACAGCAGGGCTTTATCACTTTTATGGAAAATTCGCTGCCAAAGCTCACCAGAGCGCGATGAATGCGTCAAACCTGAACAATAACCAATAACCAGCACCTTCTAAATTAGACCAAAGCAAGCCAAAGCTTAGAAGTGTGACGGCATTATCAAACCCAGACAAATAAAGCCAATTTTGACCTGATTTGACCTGTTTTTTCCTTCCTTGCCTCGCCCTGCCACCTTATCGCCATTTATTATGCACTCACTGCTTACTAATTCACCGTTTACTATATA
>CAXBDA010000124.1:0-5332 GCA_963974595.1 uncultured Oleiphilus sp.
AAACGTACAAAGTGCTGTAAGCTATTGATCTAAGAGGTTGAAAATTCCCTTTTCACAGTTTTAGGTTCCGTTAGTACCCTGCTCTTAATCTAGCGTCTAGCAACAAGCTCTTCAGCCATGGCCATGAGATCGTCTGGCACCCTCTTAGAGTGCTGTATTGCGGCATTAACCACCTGAACTGTTTGGGTAGTTTCCTTTAATATTTCGACCTGCGGCATTACACTGGGAGAATTAATCTTTTCGTTTTCAACCATCCAGTCAAGCACTTCTCCAAGATGCCACATGGGCGATGAACCTGATATTACTGCAGCTGGAAAGCGTGTTCTGATTCGTGCTGTTTGCCCCGTAGCGTATTTGCGAACAACCTGCCGTGTCATTTTGTGGAATCGCTCGGTAATGGTATCGGCAATCTCTGTCGTATTCATGATATCTGGTGCTAGCTCCGTTAATTTAGCCCCAGGAATGGCAGCCATAACATCTTGGGTTGCAGTTTTAATGGCTTCTGCTGCACTTTCTGACTCACGAATGAAATTAAGAGAAATTGAACCATGAGAGCCTACCCCTACAGTTGCATCGTCGCAGCCTGCTTCAAATAATGCATCAAGATAATTCTCGGGGTCTTCATTGGGGTCTTGAAGCTGGAAACGCAGTACAAAATCATAATCAGCCATGTTATTCACCTTCTTCATTACTGCCAGTGCAGCCATCTACCCATCGACGTATTGTCCGGGCGTGATTAGTGGGGTTACGTGGAGTACCCCAGATACTATTTTGACAAAAATCGCCGCACCGACAGGCTTTATCATTAAAGGGGCATCTTAGTTTGCCCCATGCATGAGCACTCTTTCCCGTTTCTACGAATTCCCAGCCATTATCTTCTGCATACTGTACCGCAGATTCAATATCAGGGTTCTTGTGTGGTTTTCGTGCCATTTATACCTCTAAGTATAGCGATTAGCTTACTGTTGTCAAATGACAACAGTATTCGGTTGTGGTAAAGGTCTATACCTCACAGCTCTGAAAAACCAAGTTTGTACCGATAAACAGGTGCTACGCGCAAGTAAACAATGTATCACAATCATCACAACGGATATTAAGCTTAGGCTTGCCATAGATCTTTACACCACACCCGTAACAAATATACCGATATCGTGTTTGACGTTTCGCCACTTCTGGAATAAAGAAATCCTTTGGCACCATGTCAGAAAATGTCGTGTCTGCGTATTCTTCGAACAACTTTGATAAAGCAGGTAAATTGAGATCTAGCTCGCCTTCTTCCGTCTCCATCACTTCAGATATTGTGCTGCTACTATTATTTATCGCATTATGGTTAACAATTACCGGCTCAAATAATCGCGGTAACGACATTCGGTCAACCCATTTCATTTGAAAGTTTTTATCCGTCTGTAACTTGTAAAAAGCCTGGTGAAACGCGCCACCTTCAATGATGTAATCAGCCATATTCTGGCCTGTGATATCCCCACCAGGCTCACCCGTAGAGGAAGGCATCAGACCGATACTGACCATTTTGTTCGCCCATTCCTTGTTATGATAATAATCCCGACCAGGCTTACCAAAGCAGAATTGCCAACAATGTGCCATTTCATGGACTAGAGTTTGCATGACCTCAATGAAGCGTGAACGAGCAAGGTAGGATGGGTTGATGGCAATCTCATGACACTTTTTGCCGTTCACATCGCCCCACCGTTCCGGAGCAAAATACCCCATAACGCCCTTTTTACGCTGAACCGTAAACATGATTGTGGGTAGTTCGTTATCAAACAGAGCATCGTTGAAATGCTCATAAACAAACAACAGTGATTCGTATAATTCGGTCGTTGGTTGCATAAAATCTATGAATTAGGTAATTGTATAAAAGAATTTATTGTACATTGAATTCTCCTAGATTTTTACGATTTCGATTTTTTAATCGTTTCAAGCTGATAAAGCTGTATAGATATCGATCTATATAGTCAGTTTTGCGCCATTATGGTGCGAATGATGGCAAAAATTGTAGTGTACACTACAAAAAAACGAATGGTGGTCTTAGGGCTGGTGGTAAAGTTGGCGGGATCTACGGCTGTCGATCACCGACATGCTTAATACCCAATAAGGAAGGCATTAACACTCATGGCAAGCATAAAAATCCTGTCCCCTGCTAGAAAGCGCGTATTTGATGATACACCCAAATTCACAAAAAATGAACGCATTGGTTTTATCACCCTTGATCAGCAAACACGAAAAATAGTCGGCTCATTAAAATCGAATGACAATAAAGTCGGATTTGTATTACAACGCGCTTACTTTCAGGCCAAGGGTCGGTTTTTTGTGCCAGATAAGTATCGCGCGGTAGACAAAAGGTTGGCAGAAAAAATGTTGGGGATAAAAAAGCCCTGTGATCTATCCCAATACAATGCAAAGACAGCCTCGTATCACCGAAAGCGTATTCTGGAACTTTACCAATGGAAACCCTATTCCGATAAGGAACGAAGTGCACTCACTGTTCATGCCCTTCTCCAGGTGGATAAACGCCAACCTGCAGAAGACATCCTGTTTTCACTGTTGGCTTATTGCTGGAAAGAAAAGATTGAAACCCCTGGGTATAATGAATTTGCGGCCATTGTCAGCAAAAGCCTCAATGAATATGAAACGATCATGCTCAAGCGCGTCGAGGAAAATATAACAGCAAAACAAAAAGATGTAATATTGGCATTAATCAACAACCCGGATGTCGTGACTCGATTTTCAGAATTAACTCGAATTGATCAGTCGGAAACCCAAAAGAAACTGAACCAAAATGCAAAGATACTTGAACTGTTCAAACAGACTTTTCTTACTATCAAACCGTTACTCGACAGCCTTGCGCTAACCCCTGATGCAGTTAAACATTTTTCCGGAACGATTTATAACTCAACGCTGCCACAAATTAAACAGACCAAGAATACACATCTGATCTGCTTACAGTTATCCGCTTTTGTCGAGGATCAATTTTTCCTGCGTCAGGATTATGCGATTGATGCCTTTTTAAAGCGCATCAAGGCCGTTGTTAATACGGCACGGAAAAAAGATAGTCTGCTCAGGGAAAAAGAAGAAGAAACGTTGATGGAGGCCAATCGATCTGTTTTGGATTCAGCGAAAACGGCCAAACAGATTTTAAAACTCATTGCTGAAATCTCGCAAAATGAATCCTATTCTTTATCGGAGAGAAATCAAAAAGTCATTCATCTGGTCGAATCGTTCTTTGAGGCAGAAGACCCTGACACTCTTGCGCATTCACAGCGTATCGAAACCACTCTGAATAACAGTCGTCTGAAATTCAACTTTCTTAATTGCCTCTTTGAGCATTCCGATAGTCTCCAGAAATCATTATCACCACTGATCAAAGTATTGTTATTTGATGAGTCCAATTCAACGCCAGAGCTGATTGAAGCCATCAAATACTTTTCGAAAAACATGACACAGCTGGAAGACCATACACCTGTTGCCTTTCTCTCTGATAATGAAAAGAACGTGCTATTTTCAGATCATGTCATCCCTGCTGTGTCGCGATATAAAATGCTGCTTTTCACGCATATCCATCAAGCTATTCGTAATCGGCATTTAACCCTGGAATATTCTTATCGATACCGTGCTTATCGAAGGTACATGATATCTGATGTTCAGTGGAAAAAGGATAAACTTGATCTTATCGCAGCCGCCCAATTAAGCCAGTATATAGATGGTAAACAAGTATTAAATCAGCATGGTGGTCAATTGACGGATACCTATACGCGCATCAATAAAAACTATTTGGACAATAAAAATGCATTCCTGACTGTTAATACTAAGGGTGAATGGAAGATCAAATCCTCAGAAGCAGAATATGATTCTTCGAAATATATACCGAAGCTCTTGAGTGATTCAAAATCAAAGCTTCTCTATGAGTTACTGGCAGAAATTGATAAATACACTGACTTCTCAGATGTGTTTTCCCACCATTCCACCAAAAATGCCAATAAGAGCATCGATAAGAAATTAATTTATGCCGCCCTGATGAGCCTGGGAACCAATCTTGGACACAGAGACTTATCGCGATCAACAAAAGATATTTCAGAAAAACAATTGAGGGATACTGAAAAGCTTTGGCTCTCAAATGAGAATATCAGCAAAGCTAACCAGTGTATTATTTCCTTTATTCAATCCCTACCCCTACCGACCATTTTTAATGATCAGGAAGGCTTCATTCATTCCAGTAGTGACGGTAAAAAAGTTGTTGTGGCTGTAAACTCCCTGCTCGCTAATTATTCATTCAAATACTATGGCAAAGAACAAGGTGTTAGCGTGAATAATTTCCTGGATGAAAAACAATCTTTCTTCCATGTGAATGTACTGACATCTTCTGATCGAGAAGCCCCGTATATGATGGATGGACTAGTCAAAACCAAGACCAATATTTTCAGAGAGGGAGAATTCCAGCATAGACATTCAACCGATACGCACGGTTATACAGAAGCGATTTTTGCAGGCCTTCATTTTCTGGATGTTTCCTTCGCACCGAGAATTGCCAAAGTGAATAAACAAACTCTTTATGCGTATGAAGCAAAATCTACCCGAAAGAAATCGAAAAATCCCATCGCACCCAAAACCGTAATAAATAAAAAACTGATCCTGGATAATTGGGATGATATTTTACGTCTCATGACTACGATAAAACTTGGCCATTGTTCTGCCTCCCTACTCTTCAGAATTTTATCTTCTAGCAAACAAGAAAATGATCTTTATCGCGCCATCAAAGAGTTTGGCCGGTTAATCAAGTCAAAATTCATTCTCGATTATATCGATGACGAATCGCTTAGGAAAAAAATTCAAAAACAGCTTAACCGAGTCGAATTAGGTCAAAAACTATCGGAAGCAGTATTCTTCGGTCGCGCCGGTCGTTTGCATGTGGGCGAGCCAGATGAAATGCAGAAGGCGATGGAATGCAAAACATTTTTAAAGAACGTGATCATCCTCTGGAATTATTTGTTCTTGTCAGATTACTATTTAAAGCTTGGCAGCAAAGCTGAAAAAGAGTTCTTGTTAGAAACGATTCGTACCGGTTCTGTCATATCTTGGGAGCATCTCAATATGAAAGGTATCTATGACTTCAGCCAGAAAATAAACCATTCGTTTTCGGCATCCATAAGTGACATGATGAAAATTAAAATGGCTGTTTGAAAAAGTGCAAAGGTTAATTCATTAGATTCAGTGACTTAGGAGCATTTCATTGGATATTTAACCGAATATTGTCAGACACCCCATTAAATGCTTTTTATAAGCATCTAATGGATGAGGAATTTTGTTTTGGTAACCC
>CAXBDA010000125.1:0-5122 GCA_963974595.1 uncultured Oleiphilus sp.
GTTCTTTCAAGAAATACCCGATGCATGGTTTGCAGCAGGTGCTGTATTGATTTTGTTGGGTGTCTTAGTGAACCTTGGTGCGAAGCAGAAATCAAAAGAATAAACCAAACGTCTGAATGTTATGTTTTATTTCAGTCTGTTTTACTTCTGTAATAGTGAGAGAGAGTAGACTCTTGTTTGGGTGCCTACGACACTTTTTATCAGATGTTTTCAGGGTATGGTTGATGTTCTAGAAATAAAAGGAGCATCCGGTGTCAGCTATTCCATCTAAACTTATTATGTTACGTACCTTAGTAAATGTACCTGTTAGTGAATATGCAGATATATGCCCGCCTAAAAATGCGTTAAATGTGCATGAGCGTTTAAGCTTTTTTAAGCGCTTAAGACAAAAACCGAGTACAGCTCAAACCAAGGATGTTAAATCAAAACAAATTAGTTTCAATGCTGCTGTTTGGCTTAGCTTCAATAAAGTGATGAATAGACCGGTATCATTATGGTTGAGTTACAAAGATGCGTCTGGAGAAAATACAATACTGGTTGATGAACAATGTATCACAGAGTCTAAGTCTGCCATGTTGTCGGGAACGATATCTTTAAATGTGAAAGGTCATATCGAATACCTGCGAGCGTGTTGTGGTGGCGTGTCTATGGAAGAACATTTTTGTGTGGATGAAGTCTGTGTGAAAAGACAAGACTTTGTATTTGAAGTCGCCGACCCCTTTGCTGTCATGATGGCCTCCTAAGTTCTTATTTAATATAAACGATTGAATATTGGTAGGTGACCCATAGATCGCTTTTGTATACACTTCTTATTATGTTTTATGAGTGAGAATGTATATGCAAAATAAAGATCAGCAAGCGGCTCCATTTGGTGTCATGCTCGTAAATTTAGGCACCCCCGATGCACCTACCAAAAAAGCCGTACGTCGTTATTTAGCAGAGTTTTTATGGGATGTTAGGGTTGTTGATGTTTTTCGACCTCTCTGGTGGTTGATTCTTCATTGCGTTATCTTGCGTATTCGTCCAGGGCGTGTTGCTAAAGCCTATGCGAGCGTTTGGACGGAAGAAGGCTCACCTCTTTTAGCCATTTCCAAAAAACAACGACTAGCCTTAGAAAAAAAACTAGAGTCTCAATTTGGTCAAAAGATCCCCGTTAGTCTGGCGATGACTTACGGCACGCCAAATATTGATCAGGCAGGTTTGGAGTTACGAAAGGCGGGTGTTCAGAAAATTCTAATGCTGCCTCTTTTTCCTCAATTATCATCCTCAACTACGGCTGCCGTTTATGATCGTTTAGCGAAAAGTTTAAAACTGTGCCCTCATTTACCCGAAATTCGCTGGGTGAATGAATATCACCAACATCCGGCTTATATTGCGTCACTTGCTGCTTCAGTAAAAGAATACTGGCAGCAAAATGGCCGTGGCGAAAAACTACTGATGTCATTTCATGGTATTCCGCAACGTTATGAAAATAAAGGTGACCCTTACCCCTCTCAATGCCGCTCTACAGCAAAGGCTTTAGCAGAAGCCTTGGCGCTTAAAGACGATCAATGGCTTTGTGCATTTCAATCCAGGTTTGGTCGAGAAGAGTGGGTCAAACCCTATACCGATTTCACCTTGAAAGAGTGGGGGCAGCAGGGTGTTTCACGTGTCGATATTATTAGCCCTGCATTTTCTGCTGATTGTTTAGAGACTCTTGAGGAGTTAGACGTTGAGAACCGAGAGATTTTCATAGAAGCTGGCGGGAAAGCTTATCACTATATTCCGTGTTTAAATGATCGTGTTGAGCATATTCAAATGATGTCTGACCTGGTTCAGCAGCACACGCAGGGTTGGTAATTTCCTTCAAGTAACTATATTCATCTATAAATGATAATCAGCCCACACTTCGTGACTATAAGTCATAAAGTGTGGGCTGATTATCTTGTATGCTAGGGCTTTAATTCGAACTGGCTGAAAATCTATGAACCGTTCCGTTATTCTTTCTATTTGTATGGCGATCATCGCGACCATTTGGGTCTTATCAGGCTCTTTTTCTAACAGCGAAGATAAGCCTGAAGAGAGTGAATCACCTCAGTTGGACGGCATTCAAAAAACCTTACCCGCATTCAAAGTAAAAGCACAAATGCTGCGAGCAGAAAAAATGCAGGACCAGATTGTCCTTCAAGGTGCAATGAAGGCCGCGAGAGAGATTGAAATACGTGCAGAAACGCAAGGTATTATTGATACAGTTTATGCAAAAAAGGGAGATAAGCTCAAAGCGGGTCAGGCCATTTTATCACTAGCCATTAACGATCGAGAAGCACGTCTCGAAAAAGCCAAAGCTGAACTACGTGTGAGACAAACAGAGCTTGCATCGAGTAAAAGTTTGAAAAATAAAAATATGATTTCTGAAAATCAGCACCAGCAAAATATCGCAAATGTTGTGTCTGCGCAGGCAGAAGTGAAAGAGATCGAAGTCGAAATCAAACAAACCAACATTAGCGCAGCCTTTAAGGGGGTGTTAAATGACATGCATGTTGAACTAGGTGATTTTGTTTCGCCTGGTTCTTCGATAGCCACTTTAGTTGATCAAGACTGGGTGACGATCACTGCCCAAGTGCCTCAGCAGCATATTGCCAAAATTAGAACAGGCCAAGGGGTTGAGGCAACCTTACTTAATGGTGTGCAATTAAGGGGTAAAATTAATTATATCTCCGCTTCAGCAGACACCGCTACCCGAACTTTCTTAATTGAAGCCAAGGCAGAAAATGTCGCTGGTGTTCAGTATTTTGGCCAAAGTGCTCGAGTTCGTATTTATTTAGGTGAGCGTTCTGCCTATCTTCTTTCGCCTTCTTTGTTGAATTTAAGCAACGATGGCAGCTTGCAAATAAAAATAGTAGATCAAGAAAATCGAGTCGCCAGCCAAGATGTCACTATGATTCGAAGTGATAATGAGGGCGTCTGGCTTGCAGGGCTTCCTGAACGCATAGCGCTAATAACAGTTGGTCAGGGGTTTGTTTCTGAAGGTGAAATTGTAGACCCGGTTTATGCTGAAGAGGCCGACTCTTCAGTTATGCAGAACTCTTCTGCTCAAGGGGAAACTGAATAATGAGTGCAGACTCAAACAGCGATTCTTCAGAAGGTTTTCCAGAAAACACTAAAGGCACAACAATGGTCGATTGGGCGATCTCTCATCGGCGTTCAATGCTTTTGTTATTGCTGTTTTTATTTATCAGTGGCATTACTGCTTACCAAGAGATCCCAAAAGAATCTGAACCCGATATTGCTATTCCAATCGTCTATGTCTCGATGACTCATGAAGGTATTTCACCAGAAGATGCAGAGCGCTTGCTGGTTAGGCCAATGGAGAAAGAGCTTAAGTCGATTGAAGGCATCAAGGAGATGAGTTCGATTGCATCAGAAGGGCATGCTTCCGTTACCCTTGAATTTGATGCCGGTTTCGATAGTGATAAAGCTTTAGATGATGTACGTGAAAAAGTCGACCGCGCGAAAAGTAAACTTCCTGGTGAAAGTGATGAGCCAACAGTCAACGAAGTGAATGTTGCTTTATTCCCTGTATTGAGCATGAGCTTGGCAGGGTCGGTTCCTGAACGACAGTTGCTTTATATTGTGCGTGATCTGAAAGATGACATTGAGGCTTTGTCGGGTGTTCTCGAAGTCGATATCGGTGGCGATAGAGAAGAAGTTCTGGAAATTATAGTCGACCCATTGGTACTGGAAACCTATGGGATTGATTTCGAAAGCGTACTGAATATTGTAAATCGTAATAACCAACTGGTTGCTGCGGGCGCCATTGATAGCGAGCTTGGTCGACAAGTCATTAAAGTACCTGGGGTGATTGAAGGCCTCGAAGATATTATGGCTCTGCCCATCAAAGTGGTGGGTGATACCGTTGTCAGTTTCAGGGATGTGGCAACTGTTCGGCGTACCTTTAAAGACCCGGGCGGTTTTGCTCGGGTCAATGGTCAACCTGCTTTGTCATTAGAAGTGAAGAAACGCGTTGGTGCGAATATTATCGAGGTCATTTCTCAAGTAAAAGCTATTGTTGATGAAAAAAAGCCGTTTTGGCCGACAGCAATCGAGCATATTTATATTCTGGATAAATCGAATCAAATTATCGAAATGCTGCAAGACCTGCAAAACAATATTTCAAGTGCCATCGTCATGGTGATGATTGTGATTGTTGGGGCTTTGGGTCTGCGTTCATCTTTATTAGTCGGCTTTGCAATTCCCGCCTCCTTTGTGGTGAGTATTATGATCATCAACATGATGGGCTTTACGCTAAATATTGTGGTGCTTTTTAGTTTGATTCTGGTTGTAGGCATGTTGGTAGATGGTGCCATTGTGGTTGCCGAGCTGGCCTCACGCAATCAGGATGAGGGTATGGAGGCAGGTTTAGCCTTTGCGAGTGCATCTAAGCGGATGTCGTGGCCGATTATCGCATCGACAGTAACCACACTTGCGGTCTTTATGCCCTTGATTGTGTGGCCAGGTACGGTCGGTGAATTTATGAAGTTTCTGCCTATTACGGTGATGATTTGTTTAAGTGTTTCCTTGGTGGTGGCGCTTATTTTCTTACCGGTATTAGGCTCGTTTTTGGGGAAACATAAACACGTTAACTCTGGCTCCAGCATACTTCAAGTCAAGCGAAATTTTTTTAGTTCAGGATATAGTTCTTTGTTAGCTAGCCTTTTACGTCATCCTGCAAAAACACTGTTTGCATCATTAGTGATTATTTTTATGACGTATGGCGCATACGGAGTCTTTGGCAAAGGCGTTGAGTTTTTCCCGGATGTTGAACCTGATAATGCCCAGGTTTTGGTGCATGCCAGAGGTGATTTATCGATTCATGAAAAAGATGCCTTATTAAAAAAAGTTGAAGAACGCTTCTATGGTATGCCTGAATTACAGTCTGTGTATGCGCGTTCTTTTAATCAGGCTTTTAGTGGTGTCGCTGAAGATGTGGTTGGTTCAATTCAATTTCAGTTTATTGATTGGGATAAACGTCGACCCGCGAGTGAAATACTCAATCAAATGGCTGATATGACCAAAGATATAGTGGGGGTCACGCTTGAGTTCAGAAAAGCAGAAAATGGCCCTTCTGGTGGCAAGCCAATTA
>CAXBDA010000126.1:0-5036 GCA_963974595.1 uncultured Oleiphilus sp.
GAGCAGATGCGTGAGCAGGTACAGAATATAGAGTGACTTTTCGAGTTAGCTCATGTCTTCACAAAGTCCATATAATTCCTGCTCCTGATGCAGGAGTTGTAGAGGCAATGCTTATTATTGTGCGTTGAAATTTAATCTTAATGATTGAATTGGTTTACTTAAGTTAATTTCTTAGTTTTTGTATAAAACCTTTTGTTCTCATACGAAATTGGCCATCAGCATTTCTTTTAATAATCAAAAAATAGATGTATAGTTTGTAAACTATACATCATCCCTCCTTGTCTTGGAATTAATGTGAAAAACTCAGTCCGCAAGCATAAATTGAAATCTGCACCTATTAAATTAGTCATCTGTAAGATTGATTGTGGTGACTTATTAAACTTTGAAAATAAGTATTTAGGCGATGTACAGGACGAATTCAGAAAGAATGGTTTTCCTCATTATCTGCCGCATATAACAAATGACCTTCAAATTAATGTTCAAAATGGATTACAGATAAACCAACAAGAAACGAAGCAACATCACTTTATTGATATTGAGCAAGAGCATGGAATAGTCATCATAGGCGGGCAACTTTTTGTTTATACAAGAAACTATAAAAATTTTGATAGTTACATTGAAATAGTTAAAGTTGCTTACAACATATATCAAAAAATCACTGAACAGCAATTTGTTAAATCTATAAGTATTCGTTATATAGATAATATTACTATTGATGCTGGGGAAACATTAGATCAGTATCTTAAAGGAAGTATTTTATCCCCTAATCATGATTCTGAAAATTTAAAATCACTGGAGGCAAGGAGTCAATATGCTTATCAGTCAGAGAAAGGTTCTATTCTATATTTAAGGCCCATTTCTGGTCGAAATTTAAGGGCCGTTCCAGAAGATTTATCTGCTATTTTAGAACCGATGAAAGCACTAAATACTAATAACGAGATGTTGGATTTATTTACTCCTAACCCAGATGTTTCTGCGCTTATCGATACCGATCACGCTGTTATTTATAAAAAATTGATGGATTCAAAAGAAGTTAATGTATATGAAACTCTTAGGTGGCTTCATGTGTACTCTTCGAATATATTTTTTGAATCTGTGACTGATTATGCTTTGGAAAAATGGGGTAAGTAAATGGCTTCTAATTGTAATAACTCCGAAACAACATCAATAATATTAACCGTCCCAGCTGTTCTGTTATGTGCTTTTATGGGGACAGGGGGGGCATTTGCTTCAGAATCAACAGATAGAATGTCAAAGTCAAAATACATATTTTCAGCTGCGCTGAAGACTGAAATAGATGAAGGGTCAACATTCAATGGAAGTGGAGAAAGGGAGTTTCAGAAGCAGAGTAAGTTCTTGCAAGAATCTTTGGGGTTAAGTGTTACTCAATATAGTGCGTTAATGAATACAACTCGTTCTTCAGTCTATAAGTGGCATGATTTAAATACACCATTGAAAAAGGTTAGAAGTAAAACTCAAGATCGATTTAATAAATTAAGTTTCGCCCTATCTTTGGTTAAAGAAAAGAACCAAATGTTGTTTGGGGAATGGCTAAGGAACCCCCTTGATCCGTTAGCCCAAGAAGTTAATAACCTGCTTGTACAAGAGTTTTTAGTAAGGGACGACTTTATTGAGCTATCAACAAAGATCAACATTAGTTTAAGGAAGCAGGCTGATACTAAGGGCTTAAATAATATGTTGGGAATTTCTTGAGGTGGAATTTGACAAAGCAAAAGCATTAGAAATAGGCTGGGATCAATGTACGGCCTTTAATGCCCAGTCAGCTCCAAGTTTGTATTCAGCGATTAGGGCTGATCATCAAGATACAAGCGGAGTATATCTTATACTTTCTCATCCATGCTCTTTGCTTCACCCAAGCTATATTGTTGAAGAAAATTTAGAATATATTCTTGGTCATATGGTTGAAGAGTGCTTAGCGAACAATATGTATGGTAAAAATCCAAGGCTATTTGATATAACCTGTAGTTTCTCTGGTTTGACGTATAGGTTTAACCAAAACTATAGAGGGTTCATCTCCCGCAAAGAATTAGAGAAATCTAATGTGTGCAACTTTGCTTTGTCAGAAACTAATAGAACAGATATTAAGAGGTGGATGTCAAATAGGTATATCGCAAGTGCTTTGCCTGACAAATTTGATAGGAGAGTTGGTAATTTAAGGAATAAACTAAAAACACTCTACGGAAAGGGGGTGGGTAAGCTATGTCGTTCGGTTTATTTGTTTATTGATGAGCCAACAAAAGACCTTGGTGAGGAAACCCCTTACAAGATTTCAATCTTCTATACATTATCTAATCATAACTACAGTGAAATGTGTAATGAGGAAGATAATGAGAGTTCAACGTTTGAATCATTTTTGACTAAAGTTTCTGAATTATTTAAAAAGGCTGAAGGCATTGTGTTAAATCAAGCGAAATTTATTTCAGAAAGTAACCTTACAATTGAGCAATTAAATAATTCTCATTTTATAAAGTGGAACTTAGATTACATATCCCTTGGTAAGGTCGATTCTGAACTCGCAGAGCCAATTCAATGACAATGTGGCCACATCGTGATCTCAAAATGCTGTAGCAACTAGACGTTCTACTAAATTCCATGATTTAGCAGGTTCTTTTGAATAAATGACTACAATGCTTCAATGTGAAAATTGCAGAGGCAAAAGTGAACTATTCAAGCTCAAAAATCTTCCGATTTAAAATCGCCTTACAGGGTATAGAGCCTGAAATCTGGCGTGAGATTGATGTTCCTGAAATCTACAATTTTTGGGAACTGCATGTGGCAATTCAAGATGCTATGGGTTGGCTTGATTATCATTTACACGAATTTGTTCCACATAAAAGTGGACCAACAAAAGGCGCGCACATAGGTATTCCAGGCTTCGATGAAAATGAAAATATCATTGCTGGGTGGGAGCTTCCTATCAAAATCTGCTTGATATTCTCAGCGATCCAGAAAATGATGAATATGAGGAAATGGTAGAGTGGCTTAAGGGGCACGCTAAAAAGTACTGGCCTTACAAAGCTGACAAATTTAGCGTTAAAAGAGTCAAATTTTCAGACCCTTATCAGCGTTGGTGTATTGCATTTGATCAGCCATATGATGGGTAGACGGTGCCTTGTTCTCTAAGCAATTTTGTTCTTGAAAAAAGGTCTTCACAAGCCCATATCAAATTGGTTCCTTGGTGTATTGTCATTTAGCAGCTCAGATGCTATGTCGTTCACTTCTGTCTGCACATAGGCCCAATATTCAGGGTTATCGACGGTTCTTTCTTTGATCTGTTTAGGGATAAAGCGGCTCATTTCCATATTAAAATCATGACGTACTTCATCTTCTTGCATCAGATTCGCGAGTTGAAGCGTAAGCGCTTGGCGAAAGTCTTCTGTTTGCTTGTTTCTAGCTGCTAATTTCTGTTCAACAAGTGCTTTTGACAAGCTAACACCTCGCTGTTTAATCCAGACAATATCCCAAAGATCACGCGGCTTTATTCGCCTTGCACGATAGGCTAATGCGATGAGTTTATCTGCTAGTGTTTCTTGTAGCGATTGCACTGGAACGAGGATGCCTTCAGTTGGCACAACAATATTGTAGTGATTCAGCAAAGGGCGCTTTACAATATCGAATGATGGAATAGCACAGACATCAATGTGCATTTTTTGCCTTGGTAAGTCTGGGCGGTTAGCTTCTTTCACAATGCTAATTTTCCACGACACTGTATCACCCTGTTTCTTATCTGACGGCTTGTTTACCCATACCTCGGTTTCGTATTTCTTCTGAAGATACTTTTGTATCTCAGACTCCAAACCATCAAACTTGGTAGGTTTGAAATCATGGCCGCCATTAAAATCAAGGTCTTCCGATAAGCGTGCGCTGTTGTAACACATGCGAAGAGACGTGCCACCGATAAAGGTGAGTCGCTGCAGGGCGCCCTGCTTTATCAGCACATCCATAATGTCATGATGCAGGATTTCTTTTTCTATCACAGGCGTGATCGCAGCATAGTCTGAATTTGCTTGAACTATTTGGCGAAGTTGTTGTTTTAGCATGTCATTCTCTTCATATTTACAGGTCTAGCATGTGTAGGTTGCGCTGACAGTGTTTCAGGTCGGTAATCGCTTGCTCGGTATTTGCCCGATACATTTTTATGTCAGGGTCATAGTACAAATTCGGGGCAATGAGCTCGATTGGCTTTTTAGTATGAGTAAATTCAATCACTCCATAGGGCGTATCAAAATGACCACTTCGCCCTTTGGTGACGACGGTTACCCTATCTATAACAACTTGTGAAATGTCACCGGTATGACTTAGCTGACTTTCTAGGCTAATGTAATTGAGTACACCGCTACGCAGCTTTTTGATGGTTTTATAAAGCGCTGTTTCGGGGGCTGGCGGCGTAAGTACGCTTTCGTACAAGCCTTTGACGATTCTTCTAAGTTGGCCTTTTCTAACCCTATCTGCCAAAAATTTAATAAAGGCAGGGTTGCAGGGCTCACCCAACATAAATGCCAGTTCTGAAGCGCTATGAATGCCGCCGCCTGCCTTTACAGCTTTCGCTAAAATACTGAGTAGCTTGTCGGTTTTTGTCATAAGAGGTGTACATATAATAACTAATTAAGTAATATATTGTAGACCTTAAGGGCGAGGTAAGCAATTATTTGGTCTACATAACACGACGTAAAGAGTAATGTTATGTGGACTTGATTAACTTGATTATCATTTTCACGAGTTGGTCTCACAAAAGTGGGCCAAGGAAAGGTGCGCTCATGTTATACCTAGCTTCGAGGAAGATGAAAATGTTGTTGCTGATATTACTGCTTGTTGACAAAATTCAGACTTAAACTTTTCAGCAATATGACCGACGCCTCTGCATTTTGTACGCGTCGGTTCTCATTTCTGGCTTCGCAGTAGCCAATGTTCCCAATTGTTACACACGCCAAAATCTTTCAGCGTTAAAATATCATTTTTCGGAACTGGATAATCACGCAAGTGCCAGCAGTCGCAACTTTTTATCGAAGATATAC
>CAXBDA010000127.1:0-4672 GCA_963974595.1 uncultured Oleiphilus sp.
ATTAAATTTGAAAACTTATTTGATACCCAGAAAATTGTTGCCCGTACACCTGATGGGGCACGACCAAATAAACCGCTTACCTTAACAGTGGGCATGACAATGAGTTTATAAGCCTATAAAGTATGAGATAATCATTCACTAACAAGAAGAAACGCATGCTGGCTCGTCGCCCTTCATGCGTTTCTTCTTCATTATTTTTCATGTTTACATCTTGAAATTTATACTAAAATTTAAATTCAACCACTGGAGCCCAATGCTTTACCACTTGCTTGCCCGCACCTTGCTACCCTTTCTATTGGTTTTAATACTGCATATTTTAGCCATATGGCTATTACTGAGCCCTGAAAAACCCCAAGCAAAAATGCACGCACCTAAAGTCTTGTTGGCAACGCTAGTTGTATCAGCGCCCCCCAAAAATATCAGCCGTAAAACACCCCAAAAAACCGTTAAGCCTAAAGTCGTCACAAAACCCAAGATTGTGACAAAACCAAAGCCCCGCGCTCAAACCAAGACAAGAACACCGGTTCCAGAGCCTGAGCCTGTGCCAGAACCCGCGCAAAAGCCAACACCTGAAGTAATAGACACCAGCATTCCTGAGAAAGATAAGGCACGCGCTGAACACAAAGAAATTTCAGACAATTCAAGTGACGCACCAGAGCAAACCAAGCAGTCACAAGATCAGGTATTTACCACTATACAAGTAAATGCCCGCTCGACTCAAAACCATCCCCCGCTTTATCCCAAACTGTCTAAACGTTTAAAAGAAGAAGGCACTGTCATTCTTAGTATGTTAATTTCATCTCAAGGGCTAATTGAAGACATCAGCATTAAAGAATCCAGTGGTTATTCAAGATTAGATAAAGCCGCGCTTTCTGCTGCGGCTAAATGGCGTTATGAACCTGCAACTGTCAATGGCAAGGCAGTTGCAAACAGATATTCAATGCCCATTGAATTTAAATTGGACACCTCAATAAGGTAAAAAAATATGAGCTCATCAGCAACACTTCCATTAAATGACAGCCCCTATGGCTTGGCCGCCATCTGGCAACAGGGTGACAGTGTTATACTGTCTGTCGCATTGCTGTTATTCATTATGTCACTCGCCTCTTGGACAATTATCGCTATGCGCACTTGGCATTTATTTACCATGCGTAAACAAATTGAAGCGGTGAAATCCTTTTGGCATACCCAAAACTTTCAACAAGCGCAGCAGCTTCTGGGTAGTAACACCCCCGCCTATCCTTTTCGCTACCTCAGTGAACAAGGCCACTCTGCCTTAATTCATCACCAGACACACCAGCAGGATCTACATGGCAAACTCCCCCTCACCGACTGGGTAAGCGATAGCCTAAGTGGCGCTATTGATGAAAGCGCAGAACGTCTTCAACGGGGTTTAACTCTGCTCGCCTCTGTTGGTTCCACCGCGCCTTTTATTGGTTTATTTGGCACGGTATGGGGCATATATCATGCTTTGGTCAATATCGGCGCGTCGGGACAAGCCAGTATAGATCAGATTGCAGGCCCGGTAGGTGAAGCCTTAGTGATGACGGCCTTTGGACTTGCGGTCGCCATTCCAGCAGTATTAGCTTATAACGCACTGGTTCGCGCCAACAAAAGTTTGCTTGGAAAACTAAAACGCTTTGCCCATCAATTGCATGCCTATTTTGTTACTGGCGCACCATTTTCCGACTCTCAAACGGCACTTCTTCACGCTAAGCTAAAAGAGGTCAAGTAATATGGCATTTGGAAATAGCTTTGATAATGATGATGCTGTCATGAGCGAAATTAACATGACACCACTGGTCGATGTCATGTTAGTACTGCTTATTATTTTTATGCTGACGGTGCCGGTCATAACACATTCGGTCAATGTAAATCTTGCCGAAAGAGATGCCACACCGAATAATATTCAAGCCGATACCATCAGCCTGAGCCTGACAGCCGAAGCAAAACTTTATTGGAATAAAGAGCTAATTAACGTAAGCGAACTAAACAAACGCCTAAGCGATGCAGCAGGCCAACAGCCCCAACCCGGAATTCAGCTTCGAGCAGATAAAGACTTAAGGTATGGAGAAGTCATCGCTATTATGAGCGCAGTACAAAACTCAGGAATTGAAGCATTAGGCTTCATTACCGAAGCGGAATAAGCTAGCGGGGAGGGTCAAGCCTATCGGCCGTAGATGTATTGACGCGATACCACCCTGCAATAGAATACCGGTCCCGAGTTGCTGGCAATACTTCATGCGGAAATTCTTCACTTAAAAATACTGCAATGCTACCAAAACTGGGGATAACTTTAATTCCCTCTTGGTCTTGATCATTGAGGTAAAGCACCAACTCTCCACCTTCATCTGGCAACCAGGCAGGGTTTAAATAAACAACTATGGATAAAACCCGATTTGCTTCACCACGGAAGGAGTCATAATGGCGTTTATAGAAATCTCCAGATGAATAATGCGCAAAGTGACTTTCAAATGAAAATAAACCTAAAAAAAGCCGCCTATTTAGATAGGTTTGTAACTGTGCATTCCAATCTAACCAGCTTTTTCCGGCTTTAGATTCACCTGTAATCCAGCAAACTTCATCTGTTCTGACAACATGATCCAGAACATGATGTTGATCTCGACCTATGCCAGCCTGCTCAAAATTAAACCGAGGCATACGATGAAGAGACTCAATCAAGCCCTCACTCAAAGCTTTTGGCAAAGCATTGGGGTTAATACTAAAGCCTTTTTCTTGAAGGTCGGACGCTATCTTTTCAAATAACTCACATTCACCACTCTCACCAGAGTCAGAATGAGTATCTAGAGCCGTAACCACACATAGTCCTTATTAGTAAAATGACGTTAAATCTTCAACAAATTATTTGCGAAAGATTTAGCTTTTCTATAAACCTCAGGATCGTTCATTAGCTGTTCTAAATCGGTCGTTACAAAAATGCCAGATAATTTTTGCTGAACGTCCTCAGACTCAAACATGCCTGGGATCATTTTCTCGAGACAACGCAACATCACTTCAGGTGAAACAGAAGCACCCGGAGAAGCACCTAACAATGTCCCGTAGCTTTGATCTTCTGAAATCACTATTTCTGTGCCCATTTGAAGGTCGCCATCTTTTATAATCTGGACACGCTGACCTGCTTGAACAATATTCCACTCAAATTTTTGACGTATGCCTGGCGCAAAGTTTTCGAGCTCGACAAACATGCTTTCTTTACCTTTAAAGGTCTCAGAAACCAAATATTTAACTAACGGGAAATGTTCAAGTGCAACATTCAATAAATTGGGTACATCGTGAAAGCGCATGGATCGAACATATTCAACAAAGCCACGCCCTTTTTCGAGAACAGGCATAAATGTAGCAAAAGGCCCGAATAATAAATAATGACGGCCATTTGCTGCACGTAAATCCAAATGTGGAACAGACATAGGCGGTGCACCTACTTTAGCTTTACCGTACGTTTTAGCATTGTAATACTTGGCAGCTTCTTCATCGATTTCGGCGACCAAGAAACGCCCGCCAACCGGAAAACCTGCAAAACGAGATCGGCAAGGCAAATGACTTTTCTTCAACAATGGAAAGGCACCACCACCTGCACCGACGAATAATTTATCTGCTTTATACTGAACAGCATTACCATCTTTTATCGCCTCCACTAACCAAGTACCTGTTGGGCTTTTATGCGCTCGTTTAACGTGCGTATTTAGTTCAACATTGACATTATTTCGTGAAAGATACCGCGCCATTTCTTCTGTCACAGCTTGATAATTAACGTCTGTTCCCCCTTCAATTTTTGTTGCCGCCATACGTTCAGATCTCGGGCGGTTTTCCATGGTATAAGGAATCCAGCTTTTGATTTCTTCATGGTCGTCTGAAAAACTCATCGTATCGAAGAAGTGGTGTTTCGACATTTCTTGATAACGAAGCCGCAACAATTCAATACTGTCTTCGGCCACCAAGGTACAATGTTTAGTGGCATGAATAAAACTAGCAGGGTCCTCAATAATGCCTTGTTTAACAAGATAGGCCCAAAACTGCTTGGCAATGTTAAATTGAGCATGAATATGCAAGGCTTTATCGACCGCAATTTCTTCCTCATCAACCGGGGTATAATTCAATTCGCAGTTAGCTTCATGGCCTGTACCGGCATTATTAAATACCCCGCTATTGCTCATTGCTGGCCCGGAAAGACGTTCAATCACGGTAATATCCAACTCAGGATTCAACTCTCTGGCAAGCGTTGCCAGCGTCACACCCATAATACCTGCACCAACAATTACTAATCTCATATTCATTCTCTCGACAGCTTGTGACTTTTAGAAAATTTTTAGCGGACGCACTTGAAGGGTAAAACAAATAACGACCCATAACTTACGGGGCGATTATACGATTTAAAAGAGCTGAGTTCGACAATGAATTAGCATAATAAATTAAATGGGGAAGAGATTTATTGCGAATAGATTAACTGGAAGATTAATATTGAAAAATTTATAGCTACCTTTCACCTTGTCAGGGGAGGTTGACTATCACCCTTTTATTTTGTATCTACACCACTCGTCGTCTATGGCCTTTTGAGGCACTTTGATGTCATTCCTCTTCCATCTTCATCGCCATCACTTGACCTAAGATCAGTCGATCAGTAAATTGCTATCACAGCTATCTGCCAAAGATA
>CAXBDA010000128.1:0-4444 GCA_963974595.1 uncultured Oleiphilus sp.
TTAGCTAAAACTATGCATTAGCTAAAAGTGGAACAACAGACAAAATGACAGATACCACATCTAATTTAAAATCAACCATTGCGGCTGCAATGAAAGACGCTATGCGTGCCCGTGCGAAAGCGCGCCTTTCTGCTATTCGTCTTATGATGGCTGAATTCAAGCGTATTGAAGTTGATGAGCGAATTGAATTAGATGATGCGCGTATACTGGCTGTCTTAGATAAAATGCTCAAGCAACGTCGTGACTCGATTTCTCAGTATCAATCTGCTGGACGTGAAGACTTGGCCGATATAGAAATTGCTGAAATAGCCGTGATTGAAGAGTTTTTGCCAGAAGCACTAACAAATGCTGAAATTTCTGAAATGGTTGAAACAGCGATTGCTGAGTCATCAGCTGAATCTGTTAGAGATATGGGCAAGGTGATGGCTATTTTGAAGCCTAAGCTTCAAGGTCGAGCCGATGTTGGTAGCGTAAGTCAAATCGTTAAGAAAACACTCTCTTAAAATTCTGGCTTTACCAGCTTAGAAACTTGCTCTCCTCTCTTACCTGTGCAGAATATTAGAAAAAACGCAATATTCTTGCATACCTTGCTCTAGATTATTCCAGAATAGGTGAATAAACAGTATGGCAGGTTTAATTCCCCAGGATTTTATCGCTGATCTTATAGAGCGAGTTCCGTTATCTGAAGTCATTGGCTCCCGGATTACACTTAAGAAAAGTGGCTCAAGCTTAACAGCGTGTTGTCCATTTCATCAGGAAAAAACACCTTCTTTTCACGTTAATGCTCAAAAGAATTTTTATCACTGTTTTGGCTGTGGTGCTAGCGGGGATAGCATCAACTTTCTGCGAGAACACGACAATCTCAACTTTAACGAGGCGGTAGAAGAGCTTGCCAAGATTGCTGGTATTGAAATTCCACGTGATGAGGCTGTTAAGAAAGTTTATAGTCTGCAAAACAAAATGTGGGATGCTTTAGAGTATGCCAATGTTAAATACAGAGAAGCCTTAAAAAATCATCCGGATAGAGAGTTAGCCCAGAAATATCTGCGAAAGCGTGGTTTGACTGAAGATATGATCGCGCAGTTTTCGATAGGTTTTGCGCCTGCTGAATCTGACTTCCTTAGTTCAAAGGCAAGCCCTGAGGTTCTAAAGTCTCTCATTGAAACGCGAGCGGTATCAGATAAAGGATCAAGGCCTTATGATCTGTTTCAGAATCGCTTGATGTTTCCAATTCGAAATAGTCGGGGTAAGACAATCGCCTTTGGCGGGCGGACACTTGGTGATGATAAAGCTAAGTATATAAACTCTCCTGAATCTGAGGTATTTCATAAAAGTCATGAATTGTATGGTTTATTTGAAGCAAATCAGGCAAATCGCCGCTTAGATCGACTGTTGGTGGTTGAAGGTTACATGGATGTCGTGTCTTTGGCGCAATACGGCATTACCTATGCGGTAGCAACCTTAGGTACGGCGACCAATGTAGACAACTTAACGCAAATGTTACGCCGCTGCCAGAATCTGGTGTTTTGTTTCGATGGTGATAACGCGGGTATTAATGCTGCCCGCAAAGCGATGGAAAATGCTTTGCCACTCTATGAAGATGGTATGCAGCTAAGCTTTCTGATTTTGCCGCAAGGCGAAGATCCGGATACGCTGGTGAGAGAAGAAGGTAAACAAGCATTTGAACAGCGAATAGATAATGCAAAGCCCTTATCCGAGTTTATCTTTGATATCTATGCTTCTGACTTGAATTTGAATCTTGCAGAGCATAAAGGTTTACTTAAGCAAAAAGTTGAGCCGCAAATAGCGCAGGTGCGTTCGCCGGTATTTAAAGTTGCGTTGAAGCAGAGACTTAAGCGCTTAACGTTTCGTTGGCAAAAGTACGAAGATACAAAGCTGCCTAGTGGTCAGCATCTAGCGAACGATAGAATGATGCAGGATCCTGATGTCTCGCTTTGCTTGGCGATGTATTATGATCCTAGTTTTTCTGATGAAGTCTTACTCGCAGTTGATGGCTTAGAAGGCTACGTGCGAGCAGCTGAATTTGCCGGATTCTTAAAAGCAGAGGGTATCAATAAGACTCAGGGTTTAGTGTATTTTCTGGCGGTTGATCAAGCTGGCCACAGGGATAGCTTCCATACACTGTTTGAGCGCCTGGAATGGGTTGCGAGTGCAGAGGACGCCCGCCAGGTTGCTGAAGATTTATTACTTAGGCTGAGGCGCGAAAAAACCCAAGCGAATGCGCTTAAGGCGACAAAAATATTTAAATCGCCAAGTCAAATGACAGAAGAGGAAAAGCAGGCATTACGATCAATTTCTGTGACCAAATCGAAGTAAACGGCTTATAAATGCAAAATTACATCAAAATAGGGTAAGTAATTACAAATCAGGCTTGAAAAATCCCAATTTCGAACCATATTGATTTGGTTGCAAACCAAAATTTCTATATAATGGCCGACTATTTTTTGATCGACCACCAACCAATAGGGTGAACATGTCAGGCAATTCACAACAGTCTCGTTTAAAAGATCTCATTGCACGCGGTAAAGAACAAGGGTACCTGACTTACTCAGAAGTAAATGACCACTTACCTGAAGATATAGCAGACCCAGATCAGGTTGAAGATATCATTCGCATGATTAACGACATGGGTATCCAGGTCGTTGAAGTTGCGCCAGATGCAGACTCATTATTAATGTCTGATGGTGACTCTACCGATGAAGTTGCCGCAGCCGAAGCAGCAGCAGCCTTAGCAGCGGTAGAAACCGAAGCCGGTCGTACGACTGATCCTGTGCGTATGTATATGCGTGAAATGGGTACTGTCGAGCTATTAACGCGTGAAGGTGAAATACGTATAGCCAAGCGTATTGAAGAAGGTGTGCGTGATGTTATGGCATCGCTTGCCCACTTCCCGGGTGTTGCTCAGTCTATTCTGGATAAATACGATACAGCGGTTGAAGATGAGGGGCGTCTTAGCGACATTCTTTCAGGCTTTGTTGACCCTGACGATGGTATTCCAATGCCTCCTGTTATTCCGCCAGTTACTAATGCAGGTGAAGATGCTGATGGCGATGATAATGCTGACGACGATGAAGAAGAGGAAGGCGAAAAAGGGCCTGATCCTGAAATTGTTCGAATCAGAATGGAAGAGCTGCGGGAGCAGTTAGCAAAAGCGCAAGCAGCTGAAAAGAAGCACGACCGTAGCCATAAAGAAGCGGTAAAAGAATACAACGAATTAGGTAAGATCTTTGCGCCATTTAAATTGAATGCAAAGCAGTTTGATATTCTGATTAATCAAGTGCGCGGAACTAACGACGTTATTCGATTTAATGAGCGTGCTGTGATGAGGTTGTGCTCAAAACAGTGCGGAATGGATCGAAAAGAGTTTATTAAGCGTTTTCCAGGAAACGAAGCGAATGTAGAGTGGATAGATACCTTAATAGATGAAGGCCACGCTTGCTCGGCTAAGCTAGAAGAGAATCGTGTAGAAATCACTAGAGCCCAACGTAAGATCTCCGAGATGGCGAGCGAAACGGGCATGACAGTTGCTGAAATCAAAGACGTTAACCGTCGTGTTTCTATCGGTGAAGCCAAGGCGCGTCGTGCCAAGAAAGAAATGGTTGAAGCAAACTTGCGTCTGGTTATTTCGATTGCTAAAAAATATACCAACCGGGGGTTACAATTCTTGGATCTTATTCAGGAAGGTAACATCGGTTTGATGAAGGCTGTTGATAAATTCGAATATCGTCGTGGTTATAAGTTCTCAACCTATGCCACATGGTGGATCCGTCAAGCGATTACGCGTTCAATTGCTGACCAGGCACGTACAATCCGTATTCCTGTGCATATGATCGAAACCATTAACAAGCTAAATAGAATCTCTCGTCAAATGCTCCAGGAAATGGGTCGTGAGCCAACGCCAGAAGAGTTAGGTGAGCGTATGGAAATGCCTGAAGATAAGGTGCGTAAAGTCCTTAAAATAGCCAAAGAGCCTATTTCGATGGAAACGCCCATTGGTGACGATGAAGATTCTCACTTGGGTGACTTTATCGAAGACAGCATGGCAGAATCGCCAATAGATACAGCGACGGGCCAAGGCTTAAAAGAGTCAACGAAAACTGTTCTTGCTGGTCTTACAGCGCGAGAAGCTAAAGTGCTGCGCATGCGTTTTGGTATTGAAATGAATACCGACCATACCTTGGAAGAAGTGGGTAAGCAGTTTGATGTCACGCGTGAGCGTATTCGTCAAATTGAAGCGAAAGCCTTAAGAAAGCTTCGTCACCCAAGTCGTTCAGACCATTTAAGAAGCTTCTTGGACGAATAATTTCGTTACAGGCTAGTATCTTCTTTAAGGGCGCATTATAATGCGCCTCGATTTTTCAAAAATGCCCCTTTAGCTCAGTTGGTTAGAGCACCCGACTCATAATCGGTAGGTCCCCTGTTC
>CAXBDA010000129.1:0-4273 GCA_963974595.1 uncultured Oleiphilus sp.
CTATTATGTGACGTCGAAAGATGAGACAAAAGTTTCTAAGCTAGTGATTAATGAGAGAAGTTTGCCTGTAATTACCGAGTCAGATGTCCTTGCTTCAGGGGCTGAATCCAGTCGCACAGCTCTTGATCAGGCACAGCTTAATGATGCAGAAACGTTAGTTGAAGAAACAACCTATTCAGATAATGGTTTATTAGTGACACCCGATTTACTTGAAAACCCAGAACAGACCACGGCAAGTACCCTTTCTGCTGAAGAAACTAAGTTGACTGAAACTAAGTTGACTGAAACTGCCAGTAATGTAGACGCTTTACCATCTGAGTCATTATTAACCGCTAAATTTTCAGGTGATTGCTGGTTTAAGTTAATCGATAACACTGGAAAAGTCGTTATTGCGGATCTTAAGAATGAAAATGATGAAGTGAGCTTTTCTGGAAATACACCTTTTCACATAGTGATAGGTGATGCGAGCAAGATAAGCCTGACTTTAAATCAAAAGCTGATTGACTTATCGCCTTATACTTCACGAAATGGTCGTGCTGAATTGACGTTAAATCAATCAAAAGTAGTTAATGAAGGTTGAATTACGTTTATGAAGTTTGAATCACCAATTAAAAGAAGAGTTTCAAGAAAAATCTGGGTAGGGGATGTGCCTGTCGGTGGAGATGCGCCCATAGCCGTCCAAAGTATGACGAATACAGAAACTTGCGATGTGGCAGCAACGGTTAAACAGATTGAGGCTTTACAAGATGCTGGTGCAGATATTGTTCGTGTTTCCGTACCTTCAATGGAGGCTGCCGAAGCATTCAAACTAATTAAACAACAAACCGTTATTCCTTTAGTTGCTGATATTCATTTTGATTATAAAATAGCACTCAAAGTTGCCGAATATGGTGTTGACTGTTTACGTATTAACCCAGGGAATATTGGTAAAGAGGATAGAATAAGAGCAGTTATATCCTCAGCTAAGGACAAAAATATACCTATCAGAATTGGTGTTAACGCGGGCTCTTTAGAAAAAGATCTTCAGAAAAAATATGGTGAACCCACACCTGATGCTTTAGTGGAATCAGCGATGCGTCATGTCGAGATTCTTCAAAAACATAATTTTGATAATTTCAAAGTCAGCTTAAAAGCTTCAGATGTTTTTATGACGGTTGCTGCTTATCGAAGTATTGCATCTCTTATTGATCAACCTTTGCATCTGGGTATTACTGAAGCAGGCGGGTTTCGCTCAGGAGCCGTTAAATCTGCGGTTGGCCTTGGTATGCTGTTAATGGACGGTATTGGCGATACGATTCGAGTTTCCTTAGCTGCCGACCCTATTCAGGAAATTAAAGTTGGTTACGACATCCTGAAAAGCTTACGTTTAAGGTCAAAAGGTATTAATTTTATTGCGTGCCCAAGTTGCTCGCGTCAGAACTTTGATGTTGTTCAAACAATGAATGATTTAGAAGAGCGGCTTGAAGATATTACAACAGCATTAGATGTAGCAATTATTGGCTGTGTGGTTAATGGGCCTGGTGAAGCGAAAGCAGTTGATGTAGGCCTAACTGGAGGCTCACCCAATAATTTATTATATCTCGATGGAAAACCTGGCCATAAATTGGTCAATGAAAATTTGGTCGATTCTTTAGAACGGACAATAAGAGAGAAAGTACGCTTAAAAGATGAAGAAAACTCGAAACTGATTGTAAAAACATAAAACAGTTTTCATTGATACCAATATTTATCATACAAACTAATTGTACAAGAGAGAAATATAAGGGTTTTAACTTGGCTAAATTACAAGCTATTAGAGGCATGAATGACCTCCTGCCTTCGGAATCCCCGGTCTGGCAATATTTTGAAAATAAAGTGAAGGGTGTATTAGCCCAATATGGCTATCAAGAAATTCGAATGCCAATTTTAGAGCAAACCGAATTATTTAAACGATCTATTGGTGAAGTGACCGATATTGTCGAAAAAGAAATGTATACCTTCAATGATCGAAATGGCGACTCATTAACACTTCGCCCAGAAGGCACAGCCTGCTGTGTCCGTGCTGCTGAACAGCACGGCCTACTTTATAACCAAACCCAGCGTCTGTGGTATGCGGGCCCCATGTTTCGTCATGAACGCCCACAAAAAGGCAGATATCGACAATTTCATCAAATCGGAGTTGAATGTTTTGGTTTTAAAGGGCCTGATATCGATGCCGAATTGATTATGATGACGGCTCGTTTATGGCAAGAACTCGGCCTGTTAGAGCATGTATCCTTAGAAATTAATTCGCTCGGTTTACCTGAAGAGCGTGCTAGGTTTAAAGAGGAGCTTGTTGCTTATTTATCGAATCATACTGATGATTTAGATGAAGATAGCCTTCGCCGCTTAGAGACAAACCCGCTAAGAATTTTAGATAGCAAGAACTTAAAAACCCAGGAGATCTTGCAACGTGCACCTAAGCTTTCAGATTATTATGGTGAAGAATCACGATCCGATTTCGCCAGTTTATTGGGTTTATTAGATCTCCTTGGTATCAAATATTCTGTGAATAACGGGCTGGTACGCGGCCTCGATTATTATTCTAAAACTGTTTTTGAATGGGTGACGACGGCTCTTGGCGCCCAAGGCACCATTTGTGCTGGTGGTCGTTATGATGGTTTGGTCGCCCAGTTGGGCGGTAAGTCTACTCCTGGAGTCGGGTTTGCAATGGGTGTTGAAAGACTCGTTTTATTGCTTCAAGAGCTCAATTTAATACCAGAAGATTCTCAAAAGCATATTGATATATTTGTTATTGCCTCAGGCGAAGGAACGCTTAATAAAGCGTTTGAAGTTTCCGAAGAAATACGTACTAAAACTACCTTAAAAGTACTACAAAATGCCGGTGGTGGAAGCTTTAAGAGCCAAATGAAAAAAGCGGATAAATCGGGTGCCTTTGTAGCAATTATAATCGGGGAACATGAACTGAATACCGATCAAATTATAGTGAAAGCGTTGAAGGATGATTCTGCAATTAAAAAAGCAGGTTTATCCGGTGGCGAGCAGCAGTGTTATGCTATAAATGAAATAAGTACAGTGTTGAAAACCATTTTCGCTGATAAATGAATTTTTTTGAACTAACTATTAACACAAATAATACAAAATAAAAGGGGATAATTGTGACCGAACTTAGAACAGAAGAAGAGCAAATCGCGGCACTTAAACAATGGTGGAATGATAATGGTAAGTCGTTATTAATTGGTATTAGTTTGGCTTTGGTTATCGTGTTTGGCTGGAAGGCTTACCAGAATAGCGTCATCCAAACGAAATCAGAAGCATCTGCTTTATACCAGCAGCTCATTGCTGAAGCTACAAAAAATAAGCTTGATAATGAAGAAGTAAATACACTTAGTTACTTAGCTACTCAGATCAAAACTAAGTTTGAATCAACTGAGTATGCGATTTATGCCGCTTTATTTATTGCTAAAGATGCAATTGGAAGCAAAGATTATGAGCTTGCTAGCAATGAGCTAAATTGGGTGTTATCCCATAGTGATGATCAGCGTATTCAGCATATTATTAAAGGCCGTTTAGCAAGAATTTTATCTGAGCAAGGTAACCACCAAGGCGCACTGGATATGCTTAACGCATCTCTTAGCCAATTTGAACCAAGCTATTTTGAACTGATTGGTGATATTAAATCTAGAATGGGTGAGCAAGAAGCAGCTATTGATGCTTATAAGTCAGCCTATGCGCTCATTAAAGAAAAACCGCAAGCACAGCCTTTACTTGCGGTTAAGTTATCAGACCTAGGTATTAACCCGGAAACACTATAAGCTTTATTGCTGTTCTCAACCTGCCGTTTTAGCAGGTTGTATGATCTTTTTATTTTTTAGGAATTAATCATGCTCTACCATCTTTCCAGGCAATTTTGTATACGTATTTTAGTGTTCGGAATAGTGGTAACTGCCTTAGCGGCATGCAGCAAAGATAAAGTAAACCAACCCACCGAGCTTGACTCAAGTTTCAAGGATCAAGTTTTAATTGAAAGGCTCTGGAAGCGTTCTGTTGGTGATGGCGACATCGGCTTAAAGCTAAACCTTTCTAGTTTCGTGTTCGATACGACAGTCTATAATATCGATGGTTATGGTTTTCTGAGCGCTCTGGATTCATCTACAGGTAAAATTCTTTGGGAAAAAGATGTATCTGAAAGGGTGAGTGGTGGTTTAGGTGGTGATGATAATAACCTTTACTATACGACCTTTCAGGGTGAATTCATTGCCTTGAAACGACAAGATGGTCAAGAACTATGGCG
>CAXBDA010000130.1:0-3838 GCA_963974595.1 uncultured Oleiphilus sp.
AGTCTATGTTCTATACTTGCCTGTAACTTACCTCACGAAAGCGGAGAAGAGCCTCCCTAATCTCTAAACCGGCTTGTTTTACAAAGATTTACAGATACATGTCGTCTGATCACAGAATGATCAGCATTCCCTACCTATAATGCTCAACTCATTTTTAAATAGGGTTGCAGCTTCTTGATGAATCTAACGATTTTTTCGAAACAAGTGTCGAATACATTAAAACTACTATTAGTTTTGACCTTATGCTTTAGCTCTTTAATCAGCCATGCACACGAGCAAAATAAAGTTAGCTTATCCAGCTTAAGCCAAACAGGCATGCTGCCTATCTCTAATAAAACAGCCTATTTGGTCGACCATAATGACAACTTAAGTATCAACGATATTCTTGAAAAAGATCCCGCCATGCAAACCAGCCAAAGCAACGTAATTAATTTTGGCTATGTTAATCATAGTTATTGGTTCAGCACTTCTATCGAAAATGACTTAGAAAACAATCAAAATTTCTTATTTGAAATCGGCTATCCACTGCTAGACAACATAGAATTTTATTTGTTAGACCCCAATTCAAATACCGTGTTATTTGAATACCATACAGGTGACAGCCTTCCATTTCAGTCCAGACCACTAGACCAGCCTAGCTTCGTATTTCCAATTGAATTAAAGCCTTCAGAAAATGTCCGTGTACTCATCAAAATAAATACCGAATCTGCCATGCAAGTACCTTTGACCATCTGGGAGCCCATGACCTTCAATAGCACTACACAGGCCAAATCTTTATTTTTTGGCAGCGTCATGGGCATTATTGCCATCATGGCCTTATATAACTTATTTCTGTTTTTATCGGTTCGAGATACCAGTTATTTATTTTTCAGCATTTGCCTATGTGGTTATATTGTTGTTGAAGCAGCCTTAACCGGCATAGGCTATCAAGTATTCTGGCCTAACTTACCCAATTGGAACGAAATAGCCATTGTCGTTTCTGCCAATACAGCGCTCGCGTCCCTACTGATGTTTAGCCGAAAGTTTTTGTCCTTAGAAAGTAGCCTTGTCAGTGCTTTTAAGTGGTTCAAAGTATTAGCGCTTATTGGTTTTGTAAACGTCGTACTGGCATTTATTTTACCTTACAAAATCATGATTATGGTGACCCTGGCCTATGCCTTAATATCCCCTGTTGTGGGTTATTGTGCAGGCATATATTTATGGAAAACGGGTTTTAAACCCGCCCGATATTACACCGTCGCGTTTAGCGCATTTATATGTGCTGTCACTGTGATGGTCTTTGCCAAGATACAAATATTTCCCACTAGCTTTTTTAGCGAGAACGCCATTCATATTGGTGCCATTGCGGTGGTTTCTCTGCTTAGTTTTGCATTGGCAGATCGCATCAACAGAGAACGAAATGATAAAGAGTTCGCGCAATTTAACGCCATTAACAATTTAGAAAAATATCGTGAAGTGTATGAAAGAGCCTTGGAAGGCATGTTTCAAATGAATTCTGATGGCCAGCTGTTAGATTGTAATCCTGCCTTTGCATCCCTATTAGGGGCATCATCGGTTCAAGACATTAAACAATCGAATACTAATTTATTAAAGCATATCCCAAGTGATTCAGAAAACCGTTATACCTTCTTAGAAAAGCTCAAAAACAAAGGCTATGTATTTGGCTATGAAGCAGAGTGTTCAAATGTCGACGGTCAAATTTTTTGGGCGTCGATTCATGCAAGAGTCGCATGCTCTGTAGAGAGTGGTGATGTTATCGAAGGCTCCATTGTTGATATTAGCGATAAAAAACTCAGTGAACAGAAACTCGAATTTCTCGCTAAACATGACTCATTAACCGGTTTAATTAATCGTTCAGAATTTGAAAATCGCTTACATGATGCTTTAGGTAAGTTTCATACTGATCATGCCGGGCACTGTTTGTTATTTTTAGATCTTGATCAATTCAAAATAGTCAATGATACCAGCGGTCACCGAGCCGGTGATGAATTATTGAAATGTCTTAGCCAAGTATTAAAGGATAACGCCAGAACCAGAGACTCCATCGCAAGATTAGGAGGTGATGAATTTGCTATTTTATTAGAACGCTGCCCCTTAGAAAAAGCAGAAGAGGTTGCCAACATACTCAGAAGAAAAATAGCCGATTATAAGTTTAATTGGGAAGGTAAAACCTTCAGTGTTGGCGTGAGCATCGGTATCGTTCCGATAGAAGAGGATCACCCTTCTATTGAAGAGATTTTCAGTCTTGCTGATACCGCCTGTTACGGTGCTAAAGATGCCGGTAGAAATTGCATTATGGTGCATAGCCCAAAAAGTAATGAGGTAATGGAGCGGCAAAGTGAAATGCGTCAAGTAGCTTTTTTGAAAGAAGCTATCAAATCTGACCAGCTTGTCTTATATAAACAATATATTGCACCTGCTGAAAATGAAGCTACAGGGAGACGTTATGAAATACTAGTACGTATGATAAAAGATAATGAAATCATTCCACCTGGCGCATTCTTACCAGCAGCAGAACGGTATAACGCGATTGTTGAGGTCGATAAATGGGTAGTAGAAAACTACTTCAAGTGGCTAGCCAATAACCCGAATGAACAAGCTAAGCTCATTCAGGTCAATATTAACCTAAGTGGCCAAACCCTGGGCGATGCCGAGTTCCCCGTATTTTTAGATGATATGTTTTCTCGTTATAAGGTTCCGACTGAAAAAATCTGTTTAGAAATCACCGAAAGCACCGCGGTTAGAAGCTTAAGCAAAACCAATGCGTTTATTAGCCGATTAAAACTTCGTGGGGTGAAATTCGCCTTAGATGATTTCGGCAGTGGTTTCTCGTCTTATTCGTACTTGAAGAACTTAAAAGTAGATGCCTTAAAAATAGATGGTAGCTTTATTCGTAACATCACCACTGACCCAGTAGACCGCTCGATGGTCGAATCAATTGCCAATGTAGCACAAGTCATCGGCATTAAAACGGTAGCTGAATTTGTCGAAAATACTGAAACGATGCAATTATTGAATGAACTCGGTGTAGACTTTAATCAAGGCTACCATATTCATAAACCCTGCCCTTTAGAAGAAGATTTCAACGAACGCTTAGTGATGTAACACTCAGATAAACATATCTTGATAATAAAATACGTACATTAAAAAACCCTCAATATCGTTTTATATTGAGGGTGTATAGCATTAAACGATGTAGGTGCTTAGCGCTTTAACCCGGGAATAACTCGATTGGATAATCAATTCTCGCGGTATCAACACCTTGCTTTTGGCCAAAATTAACCAAACGTAAACGCTTACAGATTTTACTCTCTAAAGATGGTTCCTTCAGTGTTGAATCCGTCGTCATACAGCTAGAAACCTGACCACTAGGCTCGACCACTAACTGAGCGGTAAATGCACCACGTAACGAAGGTTTTTTTCTCAATTCACGGTTATAAATACTGTTGATCGCTGCTTTGTTGGCATCCATGGTTCGGCGAATATCTTCACGAGTACGCTGTGCTACTAGACGCTTTGCCTCTAGCTCAGCGACTTCGAGTTCCATAGAAATCTCATCCGCTTTCTCTAACTCGGTTGCCTGACGTGACGCTAAAGTCAGCTCTTGAGTGTCTTGCGTCAGGTTAGCATCTCGCATACCGCCGCTTTTTGTCGAGGTTGCGCTAGCAGCCAATTTGTCTTCGACTTTTCGCGCTATCGGCTTAGCCGTCAGTGTTTTTGGGGTATCTAACTTAACATTATCAGCCAAAGCACTGAGAGCTGACAGCTGATTACTCATAGCTAATAATCCAGAATTTTTAGCTTTTTCACGCGCTAGCTTCAGCTCTTCAGGTTTATG
>CAXBDA010000131.1:0-3757 GCA_963974595.1 uncultured Oleiphilus sp.
GTGCCAATTTTAGTCATTGAGGGTTCGCCAGCTAAGAGGCAGTAATTCATCCTAAAGCTGACATAAGGCTACTCCCTGATTTTTTTCATTACTGGCCTCTTTGAAATTAACACATTTTACCCAAAGCGATACCTTTTAAGCGCGTTAAATGCCAGAGGCTAAAAGAGCAAAGCTAACATTATCAAATACTATCTTTTTGGCTTACTTAGTAATTAATAACGATCACATTCTCAATATCATCTTTTGAGCTTCAAAAAATAAAAAGTATGATTCATGCATTATTTATGAATTATTCATAAATAATGCATATCGCTTTTCTTTTAAAAACGTAGTCACAAGAAATAGCATTATATACTCTCCGAGTTGATGATTTTATGTCTTGGCAACTTAACTGAAATTAGCGCTGTTAGTGCAATGAAAGCTGTTGATACCCAAAGGCAGACCGCTAAACCGTAGTCTTGAAACAGCCACCCTGACAATATCGTACCTATTAAGCGCCCCATGGCATTCGCCATGTAATAAAAGCCAACATCCAGAGATACGCCATCTTCACCTGCATAGCTTACTATAAGGTAGCTGTGAAGCGATGAGTTCACGGCAAATAAAGCACCAAATATAAGCAATCCAGCTAAGAGAGTTGTTTCAGCATGCCAGTTATAGGTGAGCGATAAAGCAATGACTGCCGGTACAACACTCAGCGCTAGCGCCCAGCCTAGAGCATGACGACCATCAGGTGACTGGCCACTTTTTGTGCCCGTAATTTTTGGCGCGATTCCTTGCACAAAACCATAACCAATAACCCAGGCTGCAAGAAAGCCACCGACATACCAGTGATCCCAACCAAAGGTACTCGCTAGATAAACCGGCAGTGCCACCACAAACCAGACATCTCTTGAGCCAAACAAAAACATTCGCGCGGCAGAAAGATAATTGATGGCTTTGCTTTTGGAGAAGATCTCAGTGAACTTGGGTTTGTTCTTGGCTTTGCCCATATCCTTTTTCAAGCTAATTAGGCTGAATATCCAAACTAAAGACAAGGCCGAGGCCATGCCTATAATCGTGTATTCAAAGCCAAATAGACTTAAGAGAGCACCGCCAAGGAAAAAGCCAGCGCCTTTCAGTGCATTCTTTGAGCCTGTAAGTATGGCAATCCATTTATAAAGCTGGCCTTCAGCATTTGCAGGGACCAATAATTTAATAGAGCTTTTGGCGCTCATCTTATTCAGGTCTTTTGCAATACCCGATACAGCTTGCGCGGCCATGACCCACGGTACAGTGAGCAATGCTGTGGGAACCAACAACATTGCCAATGCCAATACTTGCAAAAACAAACCAATATTCATGGTCTTGTTAAGACCTAAGCTAGCACCCAGCCAGCCGCCAATGAGGTTGGTGACCACACCAAAAATCTCATAGAAAAGAAACAGCATAGCAATCTCTAAAGGACTGTATCCTAGACCATGAAAGTGCAAAACGACCAGCATGCGTAAAGCACCATCGGTCAGCGTGAAGGCCCAATAATTACCTGTTACTAGCATGTATTGGCGAATTTCGGGGGAAAGCTGCGCAAGCCAACTCATCAACAAATTACTCCTTTTCTGACTCACCAACCAAGCGCACCAGTTCCGCTGTTCGGTTGGCATAACCCCATTCGTTGTCGTACCACGCATAGATTTTCACTTGAGTGCCGTTGACCACCATGGTCGATAAGGCATCTACAATGCTTGAGCGCGGATCAGTTTTATAATCAATCGATACGAGTGGGCGTTCTTCATAACCCAGAATATCTTTCAAGTCATTTTCAGCCGCGTCTTTTAGAAACAAGTTCACTTCTTCAGCTGTTGTGGAGCGGCTAACTTCAAATACACAGTCAGTGAGTGAGGCATTCGCAAGCGGAATACGTACAGCATGGCCGTTTAATTTGCCCTTTAATTCCGGAAAAATATGTGTAATCGCGGTAGCAGAGCCGGTTGTGGTGGGTATCATACTTATGCCGCAAGCACGTGCACGGCGCAGGTCTTTATGAGGCGCATCTAAAATCGTTTGTGTGTTGGTTATACTATGGATAGTCGTCATTGAACCATGCACAATCCCCAGCTTTTCATGGATAACTTTAACCACCGGTGCAAGACAGTTTGTAGTACAAGATGCTGCCGTCACAATGGGATGTTGTTCTTTGTTATATAACTGATCATTGACACCCATCACGACGTTTAGCACGCCTACTTCTTTAACCGGTGCTGTTACCACAACACGCTTTACGCCTTGGTCAAGGTAGGCTTGAAGTAGCGCTTTGGTTTTCATCTTGCCACTGGCTTCGATCACGACATCGCAAGCAGACCAATCTGTTTCTTCAATTGTTTTGTTTTGCGTGCAAGCAATTCGCTTACCCGCAACGATCATAGTGTCATTTTCATGAGTCGCTTCATGTTGCCAAATGCCATGCACAGAATCGAAGGTTAGTAAGTATGCTAATGTGGCAGCATTGCCAGCAGGATCATTGATTTGAATGATTTCAATATCATTCCAATCAAATGCCGCTCTCATTGTTAAACGACCCATACGGCCAAAGCCATTGATTCCAACTTTAATAGTCATAGTTACCTCAGATTGAATAGTGTTTTTTCAAATAGTTAATATGTGCCGGATGCGTTAATGCTTTGGGCCTGATGCTTTGAATTTGGCGCTTCACATCTTCCCAAGATTCTCCTGTTTCTAGTAATAAAATTGCGGCCATTAAACCGGTTCTTCCAGAGCCACCTCGACAATGAATAGCAATTGTTTCTTTATTTTGCAGTAAGACAAGAAGCTTATCCTTTGAAAGTGCCCAAGCTTCTTTGAAAGCTTCACCCGGTTCGCAATCATCTTCGATGGGCAATTGATACCACTTTATATTTTTGTCAGTTACCTCCTTACCAAGCGATGAGACTGAAAGTACTTCTATTTCATCACTAGATAGAATGGTGATGATTGCCGTTGCACCTGCATGCTTGAGGGTTTCTAACGCTTCAGAAACACTTGTATCCTTTGTTCCTGGACATGGAGTGAATATGAAACGGGCGCCACTTTTTAACGTCAAATAATCGAAGGGGTGTGATTGCATAATTAAGCCTCTTTTAGCTAAGTAATAGTTTTATCTCGGTAAGGTATATAGCCAGAGTGAAACATTATTGCTCTCCAAACCAGTGCTGCGTTCGATTGGCAAAGTAGACCAGCGACAACATAACTGGGACTTCCACCAACACGCCGACGACAGTAGCCAATGCCGCTCCTGAATGTAATCCAAATAATGAGATTGCCACGGCAACCGCCAATTCGAAGAAATTAGACGTACTGATCATGCAAGCAGGTGCTGCAATGTTATAAGGAAGCTTTAAGGCTTTAGCAGCGGTATAAGCAATAGCAAAAATGCCATAGGTTTGTATGAGTAATGGAATCGCAATTAATAAAATGGTGAGTGGTTGCGAGAGTATTGTTTCAGCTTGAAAGCCAAACAATAAAACCACCGTGCCAAGTAAGCCGATAACTGACCAAGGTTTTAATCGACTCAATAAGCGCTGCAAACGTTTCGGGTCATCTTTCCTACTTAAGAGCTTTCGGGTGGTAATCCCTGCTATTAATGGAAGCACCACATAGAGAATGACTGAAAAGAGTAATGTTTCCCATGGCACCTGAATATCACTCACGTCCAGAAGAAATGCCGTAATCGGGGCAAAAGCAAATATCATGATGATATCGTTTACCGATACTTGTACCA
>CAXBDA010000132.1:0-3706 GCA_963974595.1 uncultured Oleiphilus sp.
ATTGAGCTACTTGAAAGGGAAAAGCTATTCCAGCAAGGCTCAACTTATTTATGCAATTTTCTTAAGTTCTATTTCTTGATGAGAAATATACTCTTCATAGGTTCCCTGGAAATCGATAATCTCTTGATCTTTGATCTCGATAACGCGGGTAGCCAGTGAAGATACAAACTCTCTATCATGGCTTACAAATATGAGTGTGCCATCAAACTTCTTCAGGGCTTCGTTAAGCGCTTCAATCGCTTCCATATCCATGTGGTTGGTTGGCTCGTCCATAATGAGCACATTGATATCCATCATCATCAACTTGGCAAACAACAAACGATTTTTTTCGCCACCTGAACAGACTTTCGCTTTTTTGTTAATATCATCTTCCGTAAACAGCATACGGCCTAACATTGCGCGTACCATCAGGTCGTTATGTTTGGCTGTTTTCCACTGCGACATCCAATCAAACAGGTTAAGTTCATTATCAAAATCGGCCGTGCTATCTTGAGGGCAGTAACCGAAAACAGCATTTTCTGCCCATTTAATATCACCTGAATTGGCTTGAAGTTCATTGACCAAACAACGCAAGAAGGTTGATTTACCCACACCATTTTCACCAATAATCGCTAACTTAGCACCGGCTTCCAGAATTAAATTAGCCTTCGAAAATAAGATCTCATCTTCAAAGCCGTGTGATAACTCTTCTAGAATCAGGGCTTGTCGATGTAATTTTTTATCTTGTTTGAAGCTAATGGAAGGACTCATTCGGCAAGATGTTTTTACTTCATCGAGCTTGATCTTATCCATTTTTTTAGCGCGAGATGTGGCTAGCTTTGCTTTTGAAGCATTGGCAGAGAAGCGATTGACAAAAGCTTGAAGCTCATCAATTTCGGCACTCTTTTTCGCATTCTCAGTCAGCAACTGTTCTTGGATTAGGCTGGAGGCCGCCACAAACGCTTCGTAGTTACCAGGGTAAATGCGCAGTTCACCGTAGTCGATATCGGCCATGTGAGTACAGACGGAGTTTAGAAAGTGACGATCGTGTGAGATGATGATCATGGTTGACTTTCGCTCATTCAGAATATCTGCTAACCAATTGATGGTATGAATATCCAGGTTGTTGGTCGGCTCATCCAATAATAAAATATCTGGGTTTGCAAAAAGTGCTTGCGCCAGAAGAACACGAAGCTTCCAGCCGGGGGCTACCTGAGCCATTAAACCAAAATGAAAGTCTTCCTCGATACCGGCCGCTAATAATATTTCACCTGCCCTGCTTTCAGCGCTGTAGCCATCCATTTCTGCGAATTCAGTTTCTAGATTGGCAACCTTCATACCGTCGTCTTCTGACATTTCGGGCAGGTTATAAATTCGATCACGTTCCTGCTTTACTTTCCACAAGGCGGTATCACCCATTATAACGGTATCTACAACAGTATATTTCTCGAAAGCAAACTGATCCTGACTCAGTACGCCGACTTTTTGACCTAGCGTAATAGATACGTTACCTGAAGTCGGTGTTAGTGCACCGCTCAGGATTTTCATAAAGGTAGACTTGCCGCAGCCATTGGCGCCGATAAGACCGTAACGATTGCCGTTACCAAATTTAGCTGAAATGTTTTCAAACAAAGGTTCAGCACCAAACTGCATGGTGATGTTAGCGGTAGAAATCAAAAGAAAAATCCTAGAAGAAATTAAAGCAGGCTCAACAGATACTCTCGCGGAAAGTATTCAGCGAAAGAGATCAATAGGTGAACAATAAGAGGGCGCGAACTATAAAGACTTCGCATCAAAAAGTCGAGCGGAATTGACTAATAAATAGACAGCTTTTTAAATGTAAACGCTTACGATCACCGAGTAATACAGCAAAATTTATTCTTGCTGTGGGCTGAGTACTTGTTTATAAAGTTTATCGTAAAGGCTGGTGGTGTGATTGATATCGAACTCCCCCAACTTCTCTTTAGCACCGGTTTGCAGTTGCTTGCGTAAAGCTTGATCATCTATCAAGCGTTTAATGGCAGATGCTAATTCTTGAGCATTGCCGGTTTCAATTAAAAGCCCTGTTTGTTCGTGCTCAATAATATCCGGAATGCCGCCGGTATTGCTGGCAATCGTTGGTAAGCCAGCGACCATGGCTTCCAAAAGAACCGAACCTAGGCCTTCAGAGCGTGATGGATGAATAAGCATATTTGCCGAGGCAAACCATGTGCCTATATCATCTTGTTTGCCCATAAAGAAAACATTAGATAATTTTGCCGCCTGCTTTTGTAAGTTCTCTTCTTCGGGCCCGCTACCTAAGAATAAAAAATGTACTGGCGTGTTGTTTTTCTCTAATAATTTGGCCGCTTCAATGCTGGTATCAAAGCCTTTTTGTGGGCCTAAATAACTTGCTTGAAGCACTAAGGTTTTGTGTGCGTGAGCCGACCATATCTGATCCACTTTGTTTTGATTCACTGGATATGAAACCGGTGAACTAGGAATTTTGATGCAGAGTTTATCAATGAACTGTGTGTGTAAATTTTTTACGACTTGGCTGCTGACACCCACTAATGCTTTCGCTTTTCGATATGTTTTCAGTAACAAGTATTTATTTGGAACGTGCTTATCGATTCGGCGCGTAATGATATAAGGCGTGTCATAGCGTTTATGTTGCATATATGCCCATTGAGCACCTTGGTCTTCGTGCGCTTGAATCAGCGAGCAGTATGTATTTAACTTGGCTGACTGCTTTGTCAGGCTGCTGCGAGTAATAATTAATCGACATGGCAGCTTTGCTACTTCTTGAGCAAATGGGCTGCTATGTCTGGCAACCACAGTTATTTTATAAGCTTCTCTTAATTGCCGTTTAATTAGCTGAAGTGTTTGTCTTTCGCTACCACTAAAATGGCGCGATAAGTTGACGTGGCATACTTTCATAATGCGATCTTTTCTAAAAACACAGTGGTACTGAAACTTTTTAATTCTGTTTTGTTTACGGCATGGGCTGCCATAAATGGTAAATGTAAAGATTCTGGCATTGAGTCACTCACTTGACTACTTAAATGAATATTTACTGCGCACCTTAAGGGACAATCCCTAGTTTTATGCACTTCTATATGCAATTAGGATTCCTTGTCTTACACGCTGAGTAATAAGGGACAGGGATTATGCAGTGGTGCGTGAAGGATGTAAAATGAAGTCTTTTAATGAGTGATCTAATTTCGCTTTTTAACTATCATAGCCTTGCTATTTTTATCTCGACAGGATGCGTCAATACTATGAAATTTTTACCTAAACTTCGCGCCTATGCTTGGTTTATGCTGATTAATGCCTTGTTATGTGTCTTGGTGTCTACGTATTACTTTGCTTATCTGCCTGAGTTTCCATCTGAAACCTTAGCCCAGATTTTTTTAATGAGCGGTACCTTATCACAAATGGCCTTGCTGTCTTTTTTACTAGGTTTGTTGTTTGTTCCTGTTTTATTATTACCTAAACAATTGAGAAATAGCTTGCAGGCTGTTATCGCAAGCTTTGGTTTAGGTATCTTGATCATCGATACCATGGTCTTTGCTCAGTATCGTTTTCATTTGAATATTGCGGTGCTGGATATGATTTTCTCCGGCCAAATTGTCAGCTTCCCAGCTGAAATGTGGTTAAGTGTGATTGCTGCTAGCATTGGTCTATTTGCCTTTCAGTTTATGTTGATTCGGCATTTAGAAAAAGCCCCTCGATATACCCAACATGG
>CAXBDA010000133.1:0-3685 GCA_963974595.1 uncultured Oleiphilus sp.
TTGCTTCTAAAGCGGCCTTTTTTGATATTAAGTTTTTGCTATCGAAAATATTTCTAAAAGAGCAAAGCGTTCCTTTTAGTTAAGCACATTTAATGATTGAAAGAGAGCAAAAGTATGCATTTTTGAAAACCAGAAAGCTGCCAGGTATGAGTATGGTCATGCACCTAGTCAAAGCTGTTGATCAGCTCAGCTTCTCTTGGCTGCGCCATAAAAATGCACTCGATTGTTTGTTAAGAATAGTGACATATTCATGTTCATCACTGGCTCGGCCAGCCAGGCCGTAACAAATATGTAATGGCAAAAGATGCTCTTCCCGTGGGTGACAATATCTGGCATTAGGTGCTTTAACCCAATTTACCATTCGTTTATTTCGCTCGGTTTCAGGCAGTTGCCTATCACTTAGGGTTGTATGCAGCCAATGTTCGAACTCCTGATTTTTCATTCGACGATCTTCGGTATTGGGGGCAAAAAACTCCCTCATATTGTGAAATGAAAAACCGGAGCCAATGACCAAAAGATTATCATAATCAAGTGACTGTATTGCTTTACCCATTGCCAGATGCTGCGCAGGGTCTAAATTATTGACCAATGACAGTTGAATGGCAGGAATATCCGCCTCTGGATACATTAGCATCAAGGGCACATACAATCCGTGATCATAACCTCGTTGATGATCTAGCTTTACATGTATGCCCGCCTCCTGTAAGACTTGTTTTACTTTATCTGCTAACGCAGGCTCCCCCGGACTGGGGTATTGCAACTGATACGTTTCGGTTGGAAAACCAGAGTAATCGTAGATCATTTTTGGGTTAGCGTTAGCAGTGATGGTGGCAACAGTCGCTTCCCAATGAGCGCTAATCAGCAATATGGCGCTAGGTTTTTCTAGTTTGCCAGCCAGCAGTTTTAAATAAACTACCAGTTTTTCATGGTCTGGATCATTAAGCAGTGGCATTGGGCCACCACCGTGAGAAATAAAAGCGATGTTTAAATTTTTCATCTTTTCACCAAGCAAGGCTCAATACCTCGGTTTATCAAATGGTGTAAGGACCAACAGGTACGATCCCACTAGGATTTAGTGCTTTGATAGAATAATAACCAGCTTTGATATGATCCATGCTCACCGTTTTCGCAATGCCGTCAATGGCTAAAATACGTCGCATATAGGCATGCAATGAAGTCATCTCTTTAATCTGGTTACGGTTGCATTTGAATAAGCCATGGTAAGCAGCATCAAAGCGAACAAGTGTGACAAATAAGCGAATATCACTTTCAGTAAATTTTTCACCAAACAGATACTGACGGCCATCGCCAAGTCGTTCCTCAAGTGAGTCCAGCATTGTAAACACTTGCTCATAAGCCTCTTCATATGCAACTTGAGTCGTGGCAAATCCAGCCTGGTACACACCGTTATTCAGATTTTTATACACATCTGCATTGAGTGCGTCAATATCGTTAGCCAGTTCGTCTGGGAGCAGATTAATGTCGCTTATCACTAAGTCTGAAAAGGCCGTATTGAGCATTCGTATAATATCGGCAGATTCATTGTTAACGATGGTGGCTTTTTTTTTGTCCCACAGCACTGGCACTGTTGCCCGCCCGGTAAAGTCGGGATCTGCTTTAGTGTATAGCTGGTGCACAAATTCAGCGCCATTGATGACATCAATGTTCGCACCATCAAATCCACCAAACTGCCAGCCTTGATCGCCAAGGTGCGGATTGACGACCGTGATATCAATCATATCTTGTAAACCTTTCAGTTGGCGTACCATTAATGTGCGTGATGCCCAAGGACAGATCAAGGCAACATACAAATGGTAGCGACCTTTTTCTGCTTTAAAGCCACCCTCGCCGGTTGGACCGGGTTGACCATCAGTTGTGATCCAGTTTCGAAATGATGATGTCTGACGAACAAAACGACCTTGCTCATCTTTTGCTTGCACGGGTTGCCAGTTTTCAGTCCAGGTGCCATTGATTAACATAGTTGTTAACTCCCTATAGTGATTTGATTTGAGATAAGCTAAGGCGCGGGATTAACCGCAACTTTTAATAAAACCGTTCGACATCGCTTAGCGATTCAATTTCTCAAAAATATAATTATCAAGGCTTAGACGACCGCCACCTTGTACAGCCAAAGCAATAAGTGCAACAAAAAGGGTTAGTGCATATTCATAGCCGTTGTTCGCCATAAACAGTCCATTACCAATATGTACCGAGAAAATTGCTACCAACATGGTGAAGGCTGAAACTACAGCGGCTGGTCGGGTAAACAGCCCTAAGACCAGCGCCAGACCACCAAAGAACTCGGCACTGCCAGCCAGTAATGCCATTAGGTAACCGGGGGTAATTCCAATACTGGTCATCCACTGACCGGTGCCTTCCAATCCGTAACCACCGAACCAAGAAAACAATTTCTGTGCTCCGTGGGCTGCCAAAATTAAACCGATTGGTGCTCGAAGTATTAGGGCAGCAAACCCAGCTTTGGAAGTCAGCACATTTTTTAACAGTGAAGTTTTCATCGTCTATTCCTCTATAAGATTTATTAGGATTATTTTTGGTTTTGTAACCCCGTTTTGTTGGGATAAACACACTTTACTATCAACACAGCGCAAGAGTAAGATGGAGTATGTTGAATGATTAACAACAAAATGTTTATAAAATATTTTTGGGTAGGGTAAGTAATGGATAGAATCGACGCTATGCGGGCATTTGTATCGGTCGTGACAGAAGGAAGTTTCAGTAATGCTGCTATAGCCCTGGAATTATCACCTCAATTGGTAAGCAAGTACGTTTCAAAGTTAGAAGAGCTGCTTAGTGTGCGTTTACTTAATCGTACGACACGTAAAGTTAGCCTCACTGAAGCTGGCACACACTATTTACAGCATGCGCAACAGATATTGTTAAGTATTGATGAAATGGATTCCCAGTTAGGTGGCTTACAACAAAACCCAAAAGGAACGTTGAGGATAAGTGCGCCCGTATCATTCGGTTTAAAGCATCTGGCCAGATTAGTCACTGATTTCCAGCATCGCTACCCCTTAGTCAGTGTCGATTTGCAACTCAACGATCGTAAAGTAGATATTATTGACGAAGGTTTTGATGTCGCACTTCGCGTTGGACAACTTAAAAGCTCCTCCCTGATTGCCAAGCATATCGCACCTATACGATTGATTTTTTGCGCTTCACCTGAGTACCTCAAAAAACAGGGCACTCCAAGACGACCTGAAGATCTTAAAAACCACCGTTACTTGCATTACAGTTACATGGAAATGGACGGTAAAGAAGAAACTTATCAATGGCTAAGGGCAAAAAATATTGAGCCCAGTGTTGAATTTCATAGCAATAATGGTGATGTGCTGGTTAACGCAGCCATTGCCGGGGCTGGTCTTGCATTGCAGCCAACATTTATTGCAAGTGAGGCAATTAGTAGCAGCAAGCTCCTCGTGGTGTTGCCTGATTTTGAACCAGAACCCTTAGGTTTGTATGCTGTTTATGCCCACAGAAAACTACTGCCGAATAAAGTCCGGTGCTTTATTGATTTCATCGATGGATATTATGGTTCGCCGCCATATTGGGACAAAGCTATCATTAAGGCTATAAAAAATAGTATTTAGAGCAATCCAAAAGGATTACTTTCAACAAAAAATAATAGGTATTCCTGCATTACTAGAAAGGCCGCTTTTGCTCA
>CAXBDA010000134.1:0-3216 GCA_963974595.1 uncultured Oleiphilus sp.
ACCTGTTGCTGGAAAAGGAACAGGGGCGGATGACGAAACCTTGTCTTATCATTGCGCCGACTAGTTTGATGGGCAACTGGCGTCGTGAAGCGGCACAATTTGCTCCCGACCTGAAGGTTTTGGTACTGCATGGCACAGATCGTAAAGCCAAGTTTGAGCAGATAGACGTGCATGATGTGATTCTAACGACTTACCCTCTGCTGCTACGCGATGGTGAAATACTCAGCAAACAGGCATTTCATTATCTCGTACTCGATGAAGCTCAGGTCATCAAAAATGCCAAAGCCAAATCCGCGAAAGTTGTCCGTTCTCTGAAAACCAGGCACCGTTTATGTCTGACGGGCACGCCGATGGAAAACCATCTGGGTGAACTTTGGTCGCTCTTCGATTTTCTGATGCCGGGCTTTTTGCGTGATCAAACTTACTTTAAACAATTCTTTCGCACCCCTATCGAAAAACATCATGATGACACCCGCCGAGAACAGCTTTCCCGAAGGGTGAAGCCCTTTATGTTGCGCAGAACCAAGCAAGAGGTGGCTACTGAATTGCCGAAGAAAACCGAAATCATCCGCTCAGTCACACTGGAAAGCCCGCAAGCCGCACTCTATGAAAGTATTCGCCTGAGCATGGAGAAAAAAGTTCAACAAGCCATCGCCAGAAAAGGTCTTGCAAGAAGTCACATCACTATTCTGGATGCCTTGCTGAAACTTCGCCAGACCTGTTGTGATCCACAGTTATTATCACTGGAACAGGCAGGCAAGGTAAAAGCATCGGCCAAACTGGAATTATTGATGAGCATATTGCCAGAAATGGTAGAAGAAGGGCGGAAGGTGCTCCTGTTTTCGCAATTCACCAAAATGCTAAGCCTGATCGAAGCTAAACTACAAGAAGAGCAAATCAGCTACAGCAAGCTCACAGGTCAAACCAAAAACCGTGACCAAGCAATAGATGCCTTTCGATATGGCGATGCCAAGGTATTTCTGATCAGCCTGAAAGCGGGTGGCGTCGGGCTCAACCTGACGGAAGCAGACACGGTGATTCATTACGATCCCTGGTGGAACCCTGCCGCCGAAAACCAAGCGACTGATCGAGCTTACCGTATTGGGCAGGATAAGCCGGTTTTTGTCTACAAACTAATCACTGAAAATACCGTCGAAGAAAAAATCCTCGCCATGCAGAAGCGCAAACGAGCCTTGGCGGAAGGAGTATATTCTGGCAAAAAGACGGATCAAGAGTCTGCGCTCAGTGCTGATGATCTCAAGGAATTACTGGCACCGATCGGCTAGGTATAGAAGATTGGTAAATGATGTGTAACTAAAAATGGCCACTCATGTAGCTATTTCAAAGAAGGTTATAACATCAGGGTCTTCATTTCTAACCAGCTAGCGATAGGCCATTATGTTGCTGTACTGGCAGTGATTGGTTTAGTCGACGATTTTGAAAACGTCGCTAGCGATGATGAGCTTGGCCGAAAGCTTCAGGATATACAGCTGATGGGTAAATGAAAATGAGTACGAAGTTTATGTATATGCTGACTGGGACAAGTTCAGTGAGCCGATGTTGATGGGTGCTTTACGCTCGTCTGTCACAAAAAACCTATCCTGCATTAAACCTGTTTCCTGAAACGAAAATAGACCTGACACGAATGGTACTTACTTAAGCTATATATTCACAATTATGACGTTCGTTGAGCTTGTCGAAACGTGCAAGAAACGTGAATTTGCGGATACCGGAACATCCCTTCGACAGGCTCAGGGAGCGGTAATAGCTGCTTAAGTATGCCATTCAGATCTGACACCTTTTATGTTTAAAATATGCTGCGTAGTTAAATGAAATCATTGAAATCATCAAACTGTGATTCATATCGCTGGTAGTGCACTTCTTCTAATATCGGTTTCAGTTTTGCCAGCGATGTGATTCGTGATAAAAAGTATTTTGAGGTACTAATTGACTCATTGATTACCTTTATTCTGGTTTTAATGTTTTTTAAAATACCTTTTTCTGTTTTTGCCTGAAATATATCAAAAAACATGGCGGTTTTTGGGTCTTGGTAGGGCGCGGAGTCGTAGTCTTGCTTTAGTTGTTTCAGTTGATAATTGAGTAAGGTATTGATATTTTCTAAGTCTTCTTTGGCTAAATCTTCCGGCATTTCACCTACGTGCTCTGCGTACATAGCAAAAATTGTAGGGATATCATTTTGGTCTCTTGCTTCAATAAGGCTCGACATTAGCTGATGTTTTTCGTCTTTACGCTGTTCGTCTTGTTCTTTATCAGGATGGAGCACTTTAGCTATGCGGCGAAACATACCATTAATGGAGGAGCGTTTAAGCAGCTGATTAATCTTTTTGATTTTTTCTTCTTCGGCTCGCTCGTCATCATGCGTGTCAGTATGCTTGGTAAATTCATCAAACAAACGCTCAAAGAAAGCCTGGTCTACACTTTCATCTTCTGCTGCTTCGTCTACATTGATAGGGTCTTCGTTGATATCGCTTACTTGTTCATTCATATCACCAAACAGATCTTCGCCGAGATTAGTCGCGTCATCTATAGGGGCTTGTTGATTATTTGTTTCATCGGTTTGGAATGACTCGTCGTCATAGTCATCTTCTTCAGGAAACCAGTGTTCAAAGAGTAGGTCGAACTCAAGCTTTAAGGCATTAATGGTTTCAGGGTCAGAAAAAGGATTTGCTATTACTAACGAAAAATTCGTATCTATCAAATAAAATAACTCTTTTCTTTGCCATTGAGAAAGAGATTTACGGCTAAAGAATTCAATCAGTTTTTCTATCTTAATTAATTCAACACGCACTAAGCTGCGCTCTGCGTCACCAATGCTCGACTCTATGCGCTGAATAAACAATGCCAGTTCATTCTGGCGGTTTTCGTTCATTTTTTTTTGCTTTTCGATTTTACGCCACAGTGTTTCGAATTTGTTCTTTTTGGTGGTTTTTTTGTTTGGTTTTCGTTTATTTTGAGTTGTGGTTGCAAGTGTCATTTGAATACGGGTTAAGTTTGAGGTGATAGGAAATTATTTATATATAGCGCTATATTTTATATAACTGATATGGATCATGATAGTTTTTCACAAAAAATTAATAATAATCCATTTGCAGCCACCTACCCTATCAGAGGGTAGCAGCAGACATTTGGGGTCAGAGTAACAGACATTTGGGGTCAGAGTAAAAATTAGGTGGTCTGTTCGGCGACAATTAGGAT
>CAXBDA010000135.1:0-3199 GCA_963974595.1 uncultured Oleiphilus sp.
GATCTGAATAACATTTTTTGCTAGATCGATACCAATTACGTTAGAATTTTTCATTGTATGGGCTCCTTTTTTTAGTCGATACCACGTTACTTCGATAAGGTGGTGGAGTCCATACATCGCTTTTGCTCTCAGGCCAGTGAAAATCTGGCCTACTAATACGTATCGCTAACCGGCTCAAAGCCTTCTCAATTATTTTATGGTTAGTACCTCTGTTCGTAAGGAAAGTTCGTTAACTCAGGATCAATGTAATTCTAGCTAAAACGCGCACTATCTATTAATATATATAAGTGCAACTTGAGGATTATTATATGGCCAACCCAAATGTTACGTTACGAGTTTCTGGCAGCTTGCGCAGCCACTTAGAAGAATGTACTGGTTCAAGCGGAGAATATGAGACTCCCAGTGAGTATTTACGAGATCTTATTCGTAGAGATATGGAACGGAAAGATTCAGCTAAGTGGGAGCGCGTTAGGTCTTCTTTAAATGAAGGTTTGAGGTTTGAAGAAAGTGAATTTAAACCAATAAAACGACATGAATTTAAAAGTAGAGCCTTGAAAAGAAATGGTCTAAAACATGACGATTGATGCTAAATACTCTCCTTTAGCCTTAGCTCAGCTAGATAGTATTTGGGATTATGGCTTCCAACGATTTGGCGAAAACCAAGCTGACAAGTATATTGATGGGCTGTTTGACGCTATAGATGAAATTTCAAACTCCGGTAAATACAACGGCATAAAACCCAGAGTATTTCCTCTTGATATGATCTCAGACATCACGACTGAAAGTATTCATTTCACTCGATATGAGAATGAGGTGATTTACTTGAAGAAGCTTCAAAGTGGCGGAATCGGCATTATCAGTATACTTGGCGTAAGAATGGACACACCAAATAGGCTGAAGGAAATACTGGCGAATCCATTATCGGTAATTTAATAATTTTCTGAGTCTTCAGCGCAGACTTAAAACGCTGCTAACGAGCACAAAGCGTTCATTTTTGGTTTGACGATATCAGCTAAAAAAGCGCTAATAAATTGAACAGCCGTTGCTTATAAAACTGATATTCTAGGAGCTTTCTATATAAAGTAGATCGGACACCTTTTCTCACTCTTTACCGAAGGGTCACTGCAGCTATGACAATGACGAGACGCCCAATCAGGTCGACCAACCTTTAATATTAGAGCTACAAGAACCCCATAAAGGAATTTTTACAACCAACCCGAATGACAATACTCAGGGCTATGCCTTCGCAAGTACAAAAGGCCAAACTATTACTGCGAGAGTTTCGGTCTTACAAGGACCAAACTTAGGTGTAAATAGTGCACTTCGTATCGAGACTGATTCGGGCATTAGACAGTTAATCTTTCCCAGCGTCCAAAGTGGACATTCCCAGATAAAAGATTTTGACCTGGAGTCAGGTGAAGAACTAAGGATCAATATCTCTACATTTGGCACTTTTACTGATGAATTCTACGAATATGAAATAGAAATACTTCCGGCAACTACCGATGATTTGCAACAAAACGAGCATTCTTTAGAACCCAACGAAACACCAAATACGGCTTATCTACAAAACCTTAATTCGGCAATTGATTCAGAGCTACTGCTAGGAAGCCTTGATCAGTCGGACGTTTATGCTTTTGAGTTGAGTTCAAGTACAACATACACATTGTCAGCATTGACGCGACTTGGACCAAGCAGTTCAACAATTGGCGGGCTACGATTTGAAGTGATCGATCGCGACTCTAATCCTGTTACTCCTGAATTTGATTTACACCAAGGTCAACAAAACAGTATTGATATTAAACCACCGTCAGATGATAGGTATTTTCTAAAAATTTCGGCACCTGATGGCACAATCTACGAACAAGATTATTTCGATTACCTGGTGTCAGTATGGGAGCCTAGAAATTCGTGGGGTGACCCTTTTTCGGGAGAAAATTACGAGCCCAACGAGTCAGCTCAACTTGCATATGTCATCGACGTAAGTGAACAGGTCGCTAGTAATCTAGATATGGGAGTTGGGGATCAAATTGATATGTATAAAGTAAATCTCTACCCAGGTAATAAATATCGACTATCGGTTACTGCTACTGATGGACCAAATAGAGGAAACCTAGCAGCACTTCGGCTTAAAGTTGTTGACTCAGGCAACACCAGACTATTCATTCCTGAACAAACTTTAGCTGTTGGCAGCACTTATACATTTGATATTGCCGCTGATAGTGTGGCAGATGCAATCATTCAACTCTACTACATTCCTACTAGTGGCCACGAACAAGATTCCCATGCTTATGAGCTTAATATCAAAACCATTTAGACTCCCTTAAACCTACCAACGGCGGTGTGTAACACATCGCCAATTAATAAATAGATCGCTATATCTCATATAGCCTTTCACCAACCAAGAACACAACAACTACAAAATGACTTAGGGCAGCCGTATATTTCTCACTATTAGAGCGGCCCTTCCTGGCAATATGGGCTACAGTTCATTTTTATGTTTAGATCTGAGCTCAGACCAAGCACATGAAATCATTACACTTGATAGGATAGAAACAACAAGTAAAATAATATTTCCTGCATATTTGAGCATTGGAGAGTTTAGTGACTCGCCATCACCCAGCATTCCATAAGAAACAGTTCCAATATATAACAGCAAGCCCAAGCCTTTGATGAATAGTTTCACTGGGCGATCTTTTAAACCGGACCACATAATACCTATCGTGGGTAAAAGAAACATGGCAAGAAAGAATAGATAAAAAGAAAAAGTCATACAAATAAAGCTCCGTAAATTAAATGTATGACCAAGCTATCACTCAAAGCGACATTTTATGTCGCTAAAAGTAGAGAAATGCTTAAAATATCAAAAAAATTTCATCAATTACATCTATTCCCATTAGGAAAAGGTTTTAATAAGATCTTCTTTGAGAACATTAGGCGCCAAATCGTCGATAACATACAGAGCAAAAGAATTACTGCTGTCTATGGGAGACATATTAGCAACTGGCTAAGAAGCCCCCCTCATTTAAGGTTCGCAAGATCTTCGCAATGTCGTTGCAGGTTGTAGCGGTTGGTTGCAGTAAACAGGCACGCTCAACACAACCAGCAGTACTTATAAATCAATCACTTACAGTCAAATTTATAACTCATAATGATGGGGTCCCTAGTTCAAATCTAGGTGTAGCCACCATTTATATCA
>CAXBDA010000136.1:0-3127 GCA_963974595.1 uncultured Oleiphilus sp.
ACACGCATACCACGCACCTTAGAAAATATTAAAACGGTTATTCAGTTAGTGGATCAAGCTTATCTTCTGGATAACTCCGACTGTGTTCAGCCATTCAAGCAAGTCGCTCTGGTCAAAGATCATCAGGTGGAACTTAAAATTCAGCCTGTGCCAGAATGGGCATCCTTCCTTTTAAACGACCTTACTTGAATTTATGAGTGCTTACTTGGCCCACCAATTCTCTACACCTAACTTATAAGGCGTTAAATCGTCACCATTAAGCGACCTAGGTCTTTCAAACTTCTGCCATGAAGCGAGTCTATGGTAGTTTAAGTGCCAGTTTGGGATGGTGTAATATTCCCAAAGAAGCACTCTATCAAGGGCCTTCATGGATGTAACTAACTCGGATCTATTTTGGGCTGCAAGAATGATATCTAAGAGCGAATCAACCACTGGGTTGTGTATGCCAGCATAATTCTGGCTACCTTCAAGCATACTTGTACTGGAATGAAAGTAATCACGTTGTTCATAGCTGGGGGCATGACCTTGCGATAAGGAAGCGATTGTCATATCAAAGTCAAACTGATCCAACCTTACTTTATATTGTGCTGTATCAATTAACCTTGGAATCGCTTTAATACCTAGTCGCTCCAGATTTTTTATGAAAGGCAATAGAACACGCTGAATACCGGCTTGACGCATCAGTATTTCAAATTCAAATACTTTACCTGTTTGTTTATTAACAAGCTGATGATCTTTTAACACCCACCCGGCCTCATTTAATAATTTACTGGCTTGCCGCATTTGGCTGCGTATATTGCCATCGGCACTGGTAACAGGAAGAGAAAATTCTTGAGTGAAAATCGCTTTTGGTAAAACCTTCTTAAAAGGTTCTAATAATGCAAGTTCACCTTCATCAGGTAGACCTAGCGCTTGGAAATCAGAATTCGGATAAAAACTTTGATTCCGCTTATAAGCATCATTGAACAAACTTTTATTCGTCCACTCAAAATCAAACATTAAGCTTAAGGCTTCTCGAACACGCTTATCTTGAAAGATAGGTCTTCTAATATTGAAAAAAAATGCTTGGCTTGGTGAAGGGATTTTATGCTCAATTTCTTCCTTCACGACTTTGCCCTGCCTAATGGCAGGGAAGTTGTAAGCCATCGCCCAATTCTTTGCCGTATAATCATAGAATAAATCAAACTGCTCAGCCTTAAACCCTTCAAAAGCTATATTCTGATCTCGATAATACTCTATGGTAACCGAATCAAAATTATAGCGGCCTTGATAGACATTTAGATTTTTTGCCCAAAAATCTTCGTTACGTTCCAGTGTTATTTTTTGACCCATTTTAAAGTCTTTTACTTTGTAAGGGCCACTTAGTAATGGCGTCACTTCACTGCTGCGTTCAAAATCTTTCTCTAACCAAAAGTGCTTGGGTAACACGGGCAATTCTCCTGCTCTGAGGATATTGGCTCTTTGGTTTTTATCTTTGAATGTAAAACGTACGACCTCGTTGTTAATAGCGACTACCGATTGAACACCTAAAAGAGTCTGTTGAAATCGAGGGTGCCCTTTTTCAATTAAGATTTGATATGAAAAAACAACATCGTCTGCATTAATTTTATGATGATCATGGAAATAGGCATGAGGGTTAATGGTAAATTCAAGCCATGAAATATCGGCAGGGTATCGAATAGATTTGGCTATTAGTCCATAAGCACTTTGGGGTTCATCTGCTGAGGGCGAATAGTCACCCGTACCGATCAACAGAGTTTCGTTTAATTCTGAAAAGCCAAACATAAACTGGCCTGGGGTATTAAAAGGGCTCATACCTTTCAAAGTATAAGGATTTAAAGTATCAAATGAGCCAAAGCCCATTAAGGTCAAGTCGCCACCTTTTGGCGCATTAGGGTTTGCATAATCAAAATGGTCAAAGCCTTCAGGGTATTTTAGATCACCATAAAGTGCGAAACCATGACTTTCGATAATCGTTTCTTCAGCATAAGAGTATTTAGATAAGACGACTGTAATAATCGTTAGTGAAATCAATATTACTAGTCTATTTATGTTTGGCTTTTCAGAATTAAACAAAGAATAGAGAGCTGGCTTGGCAATGCAAGTCATATCGATAGGTTTCCTTGGGTTATAAATAGGATTTGTTAGAAGTATATAAAATAACTTCGATGATCAAAGTTTGTAATGCGCGAAGCAAAAAGCATCAACTAGGATAATAACTCAATAATGCCTGAAAAATCGCGTTAACCGTCACCTTGTTGCTATTTCTGTGAATATTGTTTTAACAGGCCCTATAACAATATGACCGATTAACTGAACATTAGGGTGGTTAAATGATCCCTAGGTGGATGTAATATTTGAAATTACGTTAGTTATACCTTTCTTTCTTTACCACTTATGGCGCGTTTTTTATCATCGGCTTGTACATAGACTGTATCGGTAGTAGCCATACTTGCATGACCTAGATCTTCTGAAACATCCTTTAATGGGCGGCCTCTTTCAATCTCTAAACTAGCACCGGTATGGCGTAACCAATGTGTTGAAACCTCTCTGAATTTACTTGCATTATCTTCTCCTTGACGAGCTTTCATTTGTTCATAGGTGGTATCAAAAACGTCTTGGACTAATCTTGATAATTGTCGAGATGTCATTCCCCCGCGACCACGTATTTTTTCAAGAATAGGGTGATTTTCACCGGCAACGGGCAAGCTATTTAGTCCTCTATAGGAGCGATAACGTTTTAGGTAAGGTAAAAAGCTGGAAGGAACAGTAATATCTCTTATTTTTCGTCCTTTACCATAAATTTTTAGCCACCAGTTTTTATCATGATCTTTCCAAAAATGGCTCATTACTGGCGTCCAATCGATGCGTTCTGAAAATTCAGAGATTCTTAAAAATAAGGTTTTAAGTGAGGCTATTAAGAACAAATTCCGTTCATAACGGTCATCATTATCTGCCATGGCTTGAGCAACTTTAAGCAAGTAATCCCATTGATCTTCAGATAAGCGTTTAACATTTTTTACTTGAGCATCTTTTATAAAGTAACGACAGTCTTTTTTGGCTATTTGAACTGGGTTACCAAAACAAAATTCCTCATCCATTAGATGCTTATAAAAAGCATTTAATG
>CAXBDA010000137.1:0-3078 GCA_963974595.1 uncultured Oleiphilus sp.
TAATACCGGCACCGTGCCTTTAGCAGAATAACTAAGAAGTGAGCTTGGTTTATGTTTAAGTACAACCTCTCTAAGCTCAACTGTTTGCCGGCAATAGGCAATCGCCATTCTGGCTCGCATGGCATAAGGGCATCGGCGAAAGCTATATAAAATTGGGTATTGATGCGGCATAGGATTTTATTAAGGAGGTAAATAAAAAATAAGCGATTATTTTTTAGTTTAAGCAATATTGCTTGGTATCTACTGTGATAATGGGTTTAGCCAAAAAAAGGGGCATATTATGCCCCAAGTTCTATTAAAAAATATTCACGGCCAATTGTTAGTGAGCATTAACTAACTGTAGCATTTCGATACCAGCACCTTGATGTGCAACTGCCGTTGGGTGGATCTCATCATAGAATAAGAAGCCTGTTGCTGTCACATAACCGTCACACTCAGGGTTTAATGCACCACCTTGAGACAGCATATATGCACAGGCATCATCTGTGTTCGTGTAACCGTAATCTGCCGCGTTATCAATTTGGTCTGTTAAGTAATCGAATAAATCATATTCAATAAGGTCTAGACCAGTTTGACGCTCAATACGTCCAACTTTACGAGCAAGTATTCTGTTATATTTAGCTGATAACTTAGTACTTACTGTTGGTAAACGCGCTGCTTTACGCTGTTGTTGCTTAGTTTGAGCATTTGCTAAAAGACCTAAAGAGACAAGGTCTGTCTCAGGAATGGCACCAATATCAGGCGCATTTGCAACAAGAATATTAGTTGCACCAGCTGCGACGAGTTTATTGATTTGCGCTACTTGAGAAAGTACCGCATTTTTGATGCTTGCATTAGCTGCTTGACGGATTGCTTGGCGCTCTTCTGCATTTGCTGCAAACACAACACCTGCACGAATTTCTCGTGCTGCACGAATGTCGTTACCACCAATTAAGACAACATATAATGCGTCTGAAGGTGCGATGCCGCCATTGATTTGGAGGAAAGCATTTACTTGTGTTGGTAAGTTGATATCTGGTGTTGCTTCATTACCATCATCATCTACTGCTTTTGCGCCAGCGATGGCAAAGTTATTGCCGGTTGTTCCACCCGCTAGATGATAAGAAGGTGTTAAAACCACACCTAAACCAGCTGCCATGACTTCTACTGCGACAGGTCCGTTGGTGAATCTATCACCGTATGTTTGTTCTGGTGCGAGTGCGCGTAAGTTACCATTATCAGACAGGCTATCTCCAAATACGTAAACGTTGCTATAGCTTTGTGCATTGACAGCAAAGGCTGCCATTAATAACGAAGCAGCAGTGGCTAATTTCATCGTTAGCTTTTTCATGTTTTGACTCCAGGGTTTATGTTGTTTTATGTTTTTGTATTGTTTTGAGTGCAATGTATGCTCAACTCTTTTTGTACTCGTGAACGTCAATGTAAGAGAGTATAGCGGTTGATGACATGTGTGTTCTCTCGCATTAGAGAGTGTTGTAGCCTATAAAACAAGGGCTTAAATAGCTTGGTCAAAGTAGGCTAATTTAGGTTGCTTAGGTTAATTCAGGCGGGAGAAGTGAGAAGCGGTTCAAAAGAAGAGAAAAAAACGTTTATTGAACTTGCCGAAATACCTGTATTGAACTCCATCGAAATATGCAGATGAAACGCCAGTGTTTAATTTGGAAGACACTTCGATGCACTCAGTTCAGGGGCCGAATATACCGCGCGCTGAGCTCGTCGAAACGTACTAAATGTAACTGGGAGCCTGACCTGACCCATAGGATCTCAGGGATCGGAAGTCTCAGCTATAGAAGTGTTCAACTTTTTCAGTCAGCTCGTTTAGAATTATTTTTTCATTTTCATCAAGCGGGCATTGGGCTAAGACGAAATTAGCTGTTCTTACCACGGCTCGCCATCTTGGTCGGTCAGGAATGCTGCGGGCACTTAGGTATTTATCAAAGGTACGGGTTTTGACTGTCGTACCATCGACATATACGCGCCAGCATCGGCTTTGTTCGGCGAGTTCGACTTTACCTTTACTGGTGTGACGTTCCCATAGATTCAAGGATGTTCGGAGTAAGTTAACGATATCTTCTTTCGGATTATGTGTCTTTTCAGCTGCAGGTGCTAATGCTTCATTATCTGCTGTAGACGATGATGTTGATGTTGGCAGTGCTGTATGCGAAATGGCACTGCTCTGTGAAAGTGCTTGTTCGTCTATTTCATCGCTCTGATTATTGTCTAATACATGCCTTAATGTGCTTTCAATATCATGGATTTTCTGTCGGCTTTCACTTAGCTCGTGAGTCAATTTTGCCAGAGTGGTTGATTTGTTGGCTTCCTGAGAAACGTGTTGTGTTTGAAGAATCAGGGCGATATAGCAATCTTCACCTTGTTGAAAACGCTTAATCGTGGCGCGCCAGCTTAGCTTGGCCTCTGCATCATATATTTCATTATGAATAGGCTCTTTTTCTGAGCCATTAAAGGCTTTCTGAATCAATTTGGCGAGTGTTGGCTCAATATACTCATCAATACTTCGGCCTAATAAGCTGCTATGTTTATCGGTGGTGTCTTTTGCAAGCAGCATGTTGCTTGCAAGTTCATTAGCGTAAACAATCTGGCTCTGAGCGTTTATTAGAAGAATCATCTCGGTGCTAATATCGAGCGCGTTTAAAAGCCGCATATTAAGTTCAGATAACTCATCCTCTAAGGTTTCTCTGCGTTTTATTTCATTTTTTAATTGATGATTTTCTTTATTGGCTATCCAGTACTGACGAACACTAAGTTGGCCTTTAACGCGGGCAATGAGTTCTTGGTCGTGATAGGGCTTGATAAGATAGTCGTTAGCCCCGGCACCAAGGGCAGACACAATGTCTTGAATTAAGTGTCGAGCGGTAAGCATCATCACCGGCAATTCATAACTATTGTACTGTTTACGTATGAGGTGGCAGACTTCAAGTCCGCTCATTTTTGGCATCATGAAGTCGAGTAAAATTAAGTCTGGCATCTGTTGATTTAGGCGATTCAGCAGGCTTAAACCGGCAGAAAATTTTTCAACTTGATAGCCTTGTTTGGTTAATAAAGAATGTAAAAGTTCTA
>CAXBDA010000138.1:0-2854 GCA_963974595.1 uncultured Oleiphilus sp.
GCAGCGCCAATCAAACGCATACAATGATGAATTCGACCCGGCCCTAAACGACCTTGCGCAATTTCAAAACCTCGGCCTTCACCCAGCAGAATATTAGACACCGGTACACGAGCATTTTTAAACAGGATTTCAGCATGCCCTTCAGGTGCATCATCATTCCCAAAGACTTTCATTGGGCGAACGATTTCAACGCCATCGGTATCCATGGGAACAAGAATCATAGATTGCTGCTGATGTCGGTTTTCATTATCTGGGTCAGTTTTTCCCATTACGATTAGAATTTTACAACGCGGGTCACAGGCGCCTGATATATACCATTTACGCCCGTTAATGACGTAATCATCACCATCGCGCTTTATCACGGTTTCAATATTCGTTGCATCAGATGAAGCAACATCGGGCTCTGTCATCGCAAAAGCAGATCGGATTTCACCGGCTAATAAAGGCTTCAGCCATTTTTCTTTATGCTCCTCTGTGCCATAGCGTACAAGCACTTCCATATTGCCAGTATCTGGCGCACTACAATTGAATATTTCGGAAGCAAACCGGCTTTTACCCATCAATTCTGCTAAAGGCGCATATTCAAGATTGGTTAAACCGAAACCGTCATCACTTTCAGGCAAGAACAGGTTCCATAAACCTTCCGACTTAGCTAAAGCTTTTAAGTCTTCTATTTGTTGTGGAATTTGCCAGCGATCATCACCATTTTCTATTTGTTCATTCAATTCAATTTCGATAGGAAGCAAATGGGTTTCTAAGAACTCTTCTACTCTTTTTATCAGACTTTGGACTTTTTCAGAATATTCAAAATTCATGGTAATTCTCCTTCATTAGAAAGTAGGTCCTTTATGTTTGCTAGCGCTTAAGCTGACCTGATGAAAACATTATAGGCTTGCACAAAATCATCATTGAAGTTTATTTAACTTATTGATAATCATAATTTTCAGTGATAGTTTATTTGTACTCTTAAGACAAGCAAAAAGTGATGCCCTAAATGAATCTTCATAAAATCGATTTAAATTTATTTATTGTTTTTGATGTTATTTATCGAGAAAGAAACCTGACTAAAGCAGCTGAATCATTACACATAACCCAACCTGCTGTCAGCAATTCACTGAATCGTTTAAGGCAAGCCTTTAATGACCGCTTATTTATACGCCAATCGGGCAATATGGTACCAACTCCATTAGCTGAAAATATTGTTGAACGAGTACGTGCTGCGCTTGGGCAATTAGAAAGCAGCATCACGGAACATGATGACTTTGACCCTTTATCCTCAAAAAAGAAGTTTTCTTTTGCGATGAACGACACCTCTGAATCCTATCTTCTACCTTTATTGATGGCTCACTTAGAACACGCTGCGCCCTATATTTCTATTGAAAGTTTTGCGATTCCCCGTCATGAAATAGCCAGGGAATTTTCTGCGGGTGAACTCGATTTTGCTTTGGATGTGCCTTTAATTAATGAGCCACATTTGACTAATGTGCCTTTATTAGCGGATCGCTTTGTCTGTGTGGCACGACAAAATCACCCTTCTATGAAAGGACAAACACTTAGTATGGAAGATTATTTATCGCTGCCGCATATTCACATATCGAGCAGAAGAAAAGGCCAAGGCCCGATAGACCTTCATTTGAACAAACTAGGCCTACAGAGAAATATTCAATTAAGAGTTCAACATTCTCGTGCTGCACCGCCCATTGCCGCAAAAACGAATATGCTGCTGACCATTCCTGAAACCTTAGCTAAAGAGCATGACCTGCAGATATTTGATCTGCCTTTCGAACTTCCAAATATTGATTGGCACTTATATTGGCCTGCAAGCCATAGTGCAGATAAAGCACATACATGGATGCGAGAGAGTATTTTATCTTTGCTTTAGGCCGATTGAAAATATTATAAAACGTTCACCTGATATTTTTTAAATGAATATTGAAGATAATCACCATAAAACTGAATGATCATTAACTTTTCTGATTGAATCGCGTAAAATACCTGCGCGTAAGATACAAAGAACTGGAGACCAACAGAGTAGCAAGAGTTCCTGATCAAACTGTTGGAAAAGCGGTTTATTGAATAGTCATTACTAAAACTTTGAGTGAGAGAGTCGAATGAGCTTGTATTCAGAATACCTAGAAGAAATTGAGATTCGTAAAAAGGACCTGGGATTGAACCCGAAACCCATTGATGGTGCTGATTTATTAGCGGAAATCATCGCTCAGATTAAAGATACTACAAATGAGCACCGCAAAGACTCTCTAAACTTCTTCATCTACAATACGATACCGGGCACAACCAGTGCCGCAGACGTCAAAGCAGCATTTTTAAAAGAGATCATCCTAGGTGAATCAACTGTAGAAGAAATTACAGTTGAGTTTGCATTTGAATTACTATCACACATGAAGGGTGGCCCATCTGTTAAGGTACTTCTTGATCTAGCTTTATCTGACGACGCAGCGGTTGCCAAGCCTGCGGCTGAAGTGCTAAAAACTCAAGTTTACTTGTACGAAGCGGATACCGACCGTCTTGCTGACGCACTTAAAGCTGGCAATGCCATCGCTAAAGACATTCTAGAAAGCTACGCCGCTGCAGAATTCTTTACCAAACTTCCAGAGATCGCAGAGAAAATCGACGTAGTCACTTACATCGCTGCAGAAGGTGATATCTCTACCGATTTACTCTCTCCTGGTAACCAAGCTCACTCTCGTTCAGACCGTGAACTTCATGGCCAGTGCATGATCACTCCTGAAGCTCAACAAGAAATCGTTGCGCTACAGAAGAAACACCCAAATGCTAAAGTTATGCTAATCGCTGAAAAAGGCACCATGGGCGTAGGTTCATCTCGTATGTCTGG
>CAXBDA010000139.1:0-2164 GCA_963974595.1 uncultured Oleiphilus sp.
GTTATAACTGAAACATGTGCGCGTTCCCGCGACATTATCTGGCGTTGCTTGGGCCTCGGCTGAAATGGTATTGCCTTGTGCATCAATAAAGTCACTAATAATGCCAGGGTTTGTCACTAAAAAAGCGATTTCTTCGGCAGCACTTAAGGTGCCGGTATTTGTTTCAGCTCGGTCTAAAGCAATGCTGCCTCCCGCTGCGTTGATACCTCTTGCGGCGGTGGTCATCCATGGTTGCGATGGTGAACCAGGGATATGCGATGGTTCACTGTTCATCGATTGTATTTGCGATAAAAACGCCGGTGTACTGTTGAACGTGCTGCCAAAGTTAAAGCTAAACCATGAGTCTCCAGATAGTCGTTTTGACTGAAAATTAATGATTTTATTTGGTGGCACAATCGGGCCTATTTCAATTTTCTTACCATCAGGGAATTGGAATTCACCTTTCGTTATGGCCATATAGTGAATAGTCGTGGTTTGATCACTTGCATCGGCAACACGGCTATCAGGTTCTACAGGGATAACCTGAAAACTTTGTTCTGTGATATTTCTAATGCGTACCGAAGAGGGTTCTGGGTTTTGGTTATCTTCCAACATAAATACCGCAGGGGGTAATTCATATACCTGCTCGAAGCTAATGGTAGTAAATTGGCTGGGTGATATATTGGCTAAACCCGACTCAAGCATTAAATTACTTGCAGTATTTAGTGTTATCGCGGCATTTGAATCGTAGAAAAAAGGATCTGAGAAAATCAGTAGGCTGGCGTCTTCATTAGTGTGATTTCGTTCGTTATCTTGCGCATCATCCTCATCAATGGTGAGTTGTATTTGGCTCGAATTAACCGAGCATTCTCTTAACCAGCCGCCATCCACTTCATTACGTGTAGATTTATGTGCAACAATAATGGGGGGGGTGCTGTAGCTACCTGCAAAATTGATGGCGTCACAACCATCTGACCAACCGTCCACGCTATTTTCACTGTAAAGGGTTTCAAAATTTACCAGTAAATTCCCGCTTGCCCGAAAACTGCCTAATAGCCCGCGATCCATAACCACATAAGCAAGGTCTTCCGAAGAGCCTAAGGCATCAAACTGATAGTTACTGCCGGTTTGCCTGTCAAAGACTTCGCTGCGTTCGAGTGCGATATCTGCCTGGTTATTGGTGATGTTATCAATCGCCACTGTTAGCCAAGGAACAGACGGTCTGCGAGGAATAGTGCCGGTTTCATTTGTGATTGTTTGAATTGATGATAATAACACTGGAGAAGTAAATGAGTTTGTGAAATTTAAGGTCTCAAACTGTTTACGACCATTAGGGTTGCCGTTAAATTGGATTTTATCAGTGGACAGTATGCCAGCTTCTATTATTTCACCGTCAGGGAATGTATGGGTGCCGGTCTCAATAGCAATATAAGAAACCGACATGGCAGCATGAGGGCCATCTTCAGAGTTCGGTTCGACCGATGACATTCTGAAGCCTGTTGTTGTGACATTTGAAACTCTCACAGCACTTGCATTTCCACCTGCCGATGTAGGTAAGGCTATGACAATAGGCGGTGTATCATAAATCTGTTGAAAGTTATGGCTTTGAAGTTGATTCAGCCCTGAGGTTGCTGACAGTGATAACTTACCTGCCTCCATTTTCCAGGCATGGGCGGGTGAGGTCAGCAGTAATGCTGAAACAAGCAATAAAAAACGCAAAGCAAGCCTAAATGAAAGTGACAATGAATAACCTTTTATCCTAAATGATTCAATTACTTAAGCATAAGATAGTTTTCTAATATTACGAGTAATTTTTGTCTTTTGAGGTTTCGTGATGAAATCGTGATAACTTCGTGACGCTCTCACAACTATTAAACTTTATGGTGTGCCTTATCGATTGAAACAGACGTTTTGAATCGTTTATCCCCAAATAATTTTTACAAGGACACACTCACATGAAACTGCGCACTTTATTTAATTCACCTATAAAAATAACAGCATTAACTGTTGCTGCCTTACCTTTACTAACCGCTATCTCGGCTTCAAATGTTATGGCAGAAGTGATCGATGTCAAAGTAACAAATTTGACTCAGGGAATGTACTTTACACCCTTACTGATTACGGCCCACGCAGATACAACCGATTTATTTGAGATTGGTGACAGTGCAAGTGCAGACATTCAGGC
>CAXBDA010000140.1:0-1858 GCA_963974595.1 uncultured Oleiphilus sp.
CGCATAAGTATTTAAAAATATTAACCTGTCAGATAGCTTCTATTTGATGCTCAAATTGATGCTCAAATTGATGCTCAAAATGATTGGCCTCATATTGGGGTTGATTAATAAAAACTATAACCTGAATCCGTGATTTTACCTGATTAACCAAATCCGTATTGAATATGAGCGTTAACCGCACCAACAAAATAATGGAATCACTCCATATTTGGTTATTTAAGCTTATGGTAATTGAAAATAATGCGACTCGAATGATCTCATAGCTCTATTTTCTTGAATTTCTATTTTTCAGGCAAGGTCGCGCATCAAGTTCAGGGGTGAACCGGTATCAATGTCTAACCTTACTTCAAAAGACTAATCATAGGCTAATTTTTTATACACATGCTTGAATGCATCCAGTGACCGACAGCCTTTACCGAATGATAAGTGAATTGAACGAGCTGTTTTAACGATCCGTGCAGCAACATACATTAACTCTTGCATGACAGTTTTTATTCGTCGTCTTTTTGCTTTATTTCTCTTGGGAGAGCGAGGTCCCAGCAAGCCATTCTGACCTATCCAGCGGAGAATATTGTAAGCCAGCATGCTTGTGCCGAGCACCAAGGCATTTGTTGCGAATTTTCCTGATGGCAGACGTTCTATATCCAAATCTGTTTTGAACTCGCTATGAAATTGTTCTGAGGTGCCATGATCACAATACAGCTGAATAATTTCTTCTTCACTGAGGGTTAAGCTGCTCCACCATCCCTCTATTTCAATCTCCGGCTCTAATAGTAATTGGCCTTTTTTATCAACGCTGCGCTCAATAAGGCGCATGACACGCCAGACTTTGTATTCATGTCCCCGCCACTCACGTGTGTGTTCAACACTAAATAAGGCCACTCGTTTACCATCTCTCGGTAATGTCCAGCGACCATGCTGTTCGGCATGATCCAGCCAGTCTTCTTTGTTTTTTCTGCGTGGATTCCATTTGATAATAAAGTCGACCGGCGCTTTAGTTGTGCTTTCACGGTTATGCTCTATCAGCACATCAATATTTTCAATAGAGTCATTCCCGCCATCAAGTCGAAGGAGTATAGGATGATGGGTGATTTTCTGCGCGTGCTTCAGTACTCGGGCAAGTAAGGCTGGCGTATCTTTTTGGCAGTGCTGCTTACCTTCTCGAAGTTCAAACTCCAGACAGTAACCTTCTTGTCCTAAGTACGCGGGCATGGGAGCGTAACCATCACAGCCTTTATAAGTTCTTGAAACGCCTTCTTTGTGACTGCCTGAATTATCCATGGGCGTGACATCCGCATCCAGAGGGATATGCCCAGTCTTTAATGGCTCAAATACGGGTTGAATCGTTTCTAAAAAATCTCTGCTGGCTTTTTCAATTATCGGAAGGAAGGCTTTAGCATGATTATCCATGCGTTGCCGTAGTGTTGCTTCTGAGGGAATATCATCAAGCCCCATTGCAGCCATAAAATAGTGTTCGCTTTCGATCGTGTTGATCGCTTCAAAATCATTTTTACCGATGCACAGCATCGCCAGATAACTTTTTATCACATCGGAATGTTTTATACCGTGGCGCAATGGAACCAATGTGTCGATTTGTTGGGTAAGATGGGTGTATCGATTGACGGCTTGACCAATCAATGCCAAGCCACTGTGACTGATGATATCTGCATCTGACTGTACGATTTTAAAACGCTTCATTTACTCACTCAACAGGTGATTTATTTGAGCGCTCTATTTTAGCAAAATTCAGCGTAAATACTGAAGTCTAGACTGTTTTTTCGATATCTAACCTACGGATTCAGGTATAAGGAAACACTTATGAAAATAAACGTAAAACGTAGTTTATTTGTTGCCGGTA
>CAXBDA010000141.1:0-1838 GCA_963974595.1 uncultured Oleiphilus sp.
CTGAACTGAACTGAACTGAACTGAACTGAACTGAACTGAACTGAACTGAACTGAACTGAGCTGAGCTGAGCTGAGAACTGAGACTGCCTGTTCAGACGCTGGCCTGGTTCCCTGTCAGCCTTAGTCAGGATAAAACGTGCTGTTGTTGATAAACCTTTACCTAAGCTAAATCGATCCACTTCACAAATCCTTACAAAAGTCGGTGCTCTTATGGTCGAATCATCAGATCATTCATGCTCATTTTGTGTTGTCAGTATTTAATTAACTGATTGTAATAAGTATTCAAATAAGAGCGATAAAATAAAAATGGTGAGCTTATGAAATATCAGTTCTTTGGTGGTAAAGCCACTAAACCTGCTGACAAGCTTAAGTCTGTCAGGCCGAACATGGATGAAATGGAACAGGCTCATGGCTGGGGTCTGGATCCGGTTTCTGCTTTGAGGGTGCCGATCATAGCATCAAGAAAAAAGGCGCAAAAGAGTTTTTCATTGGCGGGTTTGAATGAAGCTATCCGGTTAAAAAAATTGGGCATTTACTCAATATCGAAAGACTTCTCGCGGCAACTTGTCGAGCAGTTAAGTGCTTCAGATATTGATGTATTTAGTTTTACGGCAGAACAAGAATTATCACCCTGTAAAATTGAAACAGTAAATTCGATGGATGCCTGGTTAATTCATATGGACGATGAAGACGAAAGCCCATTGTTGGATTCCATACTGGATATAGGGTCTCAAGTCGCTAGTTTATTTTTATTTGAACAAAACCTGACTAAACAATGTCTTAATAAAATTGACGAATTTATGCTCGAAACAAGGCAAGCTAGTTAGGTGCTCTCTGTTTTCACCAGACTGGCATGAAAACCGAAAAAGGAATCACTAGATGCACCCACTAAAAAACCTAGCTTAACCCTGTCATCAAAAACCCACCTCAATCAGTGGCAATAACTGCTAACCAAGTGCCATTCGGGTTTTACTGCTTCACATATGATGATATGAATGCTCTTAATTTACATTTATTTCTGATACCCTTCCGACTTATTTTAATGACGCGCACAGGGCGGGTTATGTATGGTTTTTATCCATGTTGATGGCCGATAATCATAGTGTTCAAGTAAGTTTTACGGATAAAATTGTACCTAAAAGGATTTTTGTATGTTTAAGGCAATATTTAAGAAAAAATCAAAACCACGAGATCTCCGCTTTTTGGATTCAGAATCTTATGCTGAACGCCCTTCTTCTTTAAAATTCCAAAATGCCTCTGCAGGAGAGGGCACTGAGTTTATCAGGGTAGAAAAGGATAAATCGGCTTTCGTTAAGCCTAATGGTATTCCGTCAAACTCATTTCTAGAACATATTAAGCATGTAACATCTCAGGATGTCATTTTAGAAGAAGATTTGCTTCATGAAACAATAGAGTTAACTTTACCGCAGACTAAACTATATGAGTTTGATTTTGATGAAGTATCGTCAAATGATTTGATCGAACTTAACAGTTTGGGCATATTTTCAGATTCAAAAATTTATTCAGCATTGATCCAATCTGTTTTGTCCAATTACCATCTAAATATCCAGCACTTTAATCATCCCAATACGTTTAAGCCTCGTGATTATCCTGCTTTTGATTCAATTTCATCATGGATCATTTTTCTTTCAGATGAGAATGAAAGTGATTTTTTAACCCTCTTTTTAGATAGATACGTCGATAAACCCACGTTATTTTTATTTTCAAAACTAAACAGAGACGCAAGTGTGAAGCGTATCGAACAGTTTATTTACCAGCATAATCTGAATTTGCCTGTCTCTGCTGGCGAGATTTATGAAATAAACAACTAATGATTC
>CAXBDA010000142.1:0-1773 GCA_963974595.1 uncultured Oleiphilus sp.
CAGGCTGTGTGAAAACTCAGTTTTGATCACCTTTTGGACTAAGTAAACAATTGATATGATCAATCGGTCTTAGCAGGGGATCCAAGTCAACGAGTGGATTTAGTATAATAAAGCGGTAAGTCAAAGCAGGAGATTACCGCCAATGTCTCATCACATAAAAGGCCAATCCAGAACTCAATCTACCCTGTTCCCAGAGGCATTAGATGACTTTGTTACCGATGAAAACCCTGTCAGAGTCATTGATGCATTTGTTGATAGTGTAGACTTAGCTTCATTAGGGTTTAAAAAAGTCAAAACCAAAGCAACAGGCCGCCCATGTTATCATCCAGGTACGATGCTCAAACTCTATATTTATGGTTATTTGAATCGTATCCAATCATCTCGTCGATTAGAAAAAGAAACCCACCGCAATGTTGAATTAATGTGGCTACTAGGGCGCTTAACTCCCGATTTTAAAACCATCGCAGACTTTAGAAAAGACAACAGCACAGGCATTAAGAATACCTGTCGTCAGTTTATCCAGCTATGCCGTGAAATGAATATGTTTACCAATGTGATAGTTGCCATTGATGGTAGTAAGTTCAAAGCGGTGAACAGTAAAAAAAAGACCTACACGCCCAAAAAAGCAAAGGACTTAATTGCTCGATTCGACGCGAGTGTTGCTCACTATTTAGCGATTTTAGCGGATAAAGATAAGCAGGAATATTCTGATGAAGATGTCACTGTCATGCATGAGAAAGTGGTATGGATGAAGAAGAGGCTTGCTGAATTAGCCGATATTGAAAGAAAAGTGAATGAGCATCCTGACAAGCAATTATCACTTACCGACCCTGACTCAAGGCTCATGAAAACGAGCAACATGGTGCGACAAGTTTGCTACAACGTACAATCCGCCGTAGATAGCCAACATCACTTAATCATTAGCCATGAAGTTACGCAAACAACAGATAGAGGAAAACTCCATTTAGTCGCCAGTCAAGTACAAGAAGCGCTTGAAACCACTAATATTACCTTTGTGGCAGACAAAGGTTATTACAGCAGAGTTGATATTAAAAACGTGCTCGATACAGGCGCTGAAATGCTGGTACCTAAAGGAGACACGTCGGGCGCTGCAAAAGCCGGGATATTCAACAAAAATCTATTCAAGTATGACAAGGAAAAAGACGAATACACTTGCCCTGCGGGGAATATATTGCCTTATCGTCGTAATGCCATGGAAGATGGTTTAAAGCTAAGGGTTTATGTAAACCATATCGCTTGCCGAGATTGTGCAATTCGCGCTAAGTGTACTCGTTCACGTAAAGAGCCAAGGAAAATGCGACGTTGGGAGCATGAAAATGAAATTGATGCCATGCACCAACGGCTCAAGGAAGCGACCGACACACCGCTTATTCGCAAGCAAACGGTAGAGCATCCGTTTGGCACCATAAAGATGTGGATGGGCGCGACTCATTATTTAACGAAGCGTTTAAAAAATGTAAGTACAGAGACTAACCTACACGTACTTGCTTATAATTTGAAACGAATGATGTCTATTAAAGGCACTATTGGTTTGATGAAGTTAATCAGGCAATAGTTGGTCTAATTTGGTCTAAAAACTTCGCGATTAGTGACACAAACACGAATATAAACGTAATCACTCTAAAGGGTTCCCCATCACGTTAGTCATCGTAAATAACCTAAAATTCTTGTAAAAGTAGCTATTATTAACACCAGAACAAAGATCGTGCGCGAACAGCACAGTTTTTGATGAGTTTTCACACAGCCTGAGCT
>CAXBDA010000143.1:0-1659 GCA_963974595.1 uncultured Oleiphilus sp.
CCTCTTGACAAAAGAGGGGAGGGTTTCTGGTACTATATTGCTGCAGCAAGTGTCACACTCTTATTTAATTAGCAGCGAATTTCTCTATCAATTTTAGTGCATCATTTAGTTGTGACTGTAGCTCTACCTGTTGTGCAACAATCTGCTGGCCTTGCTGATTAACCGTATCGGAAAAGTCGCTCACATGGGTAATGTTTTCTGAAATTTCATTGGCGACTATGGATTGTTCTTCAACCGCGACAGCAACCTGGACCGCTAAGTCAGAAATTTCATCTGTCTGGCGACGCGCATCATTGAATGCGTTGCACACCTTCTCATTTTGATCGACACAAGCAAGTGATTGTTTATCGGCATCGCTAATATGCTCGACAGCCTTTTGTATACAATCTTTAATTTCGTTGACAACATGTTGGATTTCTATGGTGGACTCTTGTGTTTTCTGGGCCAAGCTTCGTACTTCATCAGCCACGACGGCAAAACCACGACCTTGTTCACCGGCTCTAGCTGACTCGATCGCTGCATTCAGGGCGAGTAAGTTGGTTTGCTCTGCAATACCCCCAATAACTTCGGTCACCTTGGCAATCGATTTACTTTTATCGTCTAAATCACCGACTAACGATACGACGGTTTTTAGCTCGCTCGCCAGCTTTTTAATGGCTTCGGAAGAGTATTGTAATCTTTCATAACCGTCGGTTAATGTGGTTTGAGCATCATTCGTTAAATCGGATACTTTGCTTGTGCTTTGGGCAATTTCTTGCACCGTGGCAGACATTTCATGCATTGCGGTTGCTGTTTGTATGGTTTCGGCTTGTTGTAAGGCTAATTGAGCGCTTGTTTCAGAGCCCAGAGCAATCGTATTTTGAAGGTTTTTATTAATACCTTTGCTGGTATCTAACACCCTGCTGGTGGCGGCTGTTAATTCGGCATCTTTCATTTTTAACGCGAGTTGAATTTGGCTGATATCATTCACTTTACCAAAATAAACGTGTTGACTAACGTTGTTAGCAACAGTGGCTCGTGTTTCTTTAGCGAGCGAACTAATGTTTTTAGCTGTTTTTAATAAGAAAATAACCAGAACCAAGGCACTGAAAATAGGCAAGGTAGTGGAAAGAGCCGGTGACAATACATTACTTAGCCCTAACACCATCAACATCAAACATATGACACTGATGATGACGGATTGTTGAAATGAATTTGGCAGATTAAAGTTAAGAAAATATGGCAGGGGATTGTTATTGATTTTTTCATATAAGGTTTCAGCTCTTTTTTGAGCGCTTTTATCCGTCTTTGTGCGAACAGATTGAACTTCCTCTACCTTATCATCTTCGAGAATAGGCGTCACAAAGGCATCGACCCAATAATGATCGCCATTTTTACAGCGATTCTTGACTAAACCCATCCATGACTGGTGCTGGTTAACGGTATCCCACAAATTTTTAAAGGCTGCTGCTGGCATATCCGGGTGGCGAACTAAATTATGTGCCTGCCCTTCCAGCTCATCTAATTCATAAGCTGCAATATTGCAGAAGTCATCGTTAGCATAGGTGATTACCCCTTTGGGGGTGGTCGTTGAAATGAGTCGTCGAGTTACGGAGAAATCAACTTCGTTCTGGGTGACATGTCCTGTATGTCGCATCTTACTACCTTATAAGTTTTAGG
>CAXBDA010000144.1:0-1596 GCA_963974595.1 uncultured Oleiphilus sp.
TAATTCCAGAAAATGAAATAACTATGGTAGATACGGATTATGATATAACAAGTATCACACCATTAACGGTTCCTGGCTGTACCGATCAAAGGCATTTGATTACGATTAGACGTAAGTCCGGTAAATAGCGAATCACACGTATATTAAGGGGAATGTGGTGGCAAAAGTGTTTGCGGTTACTAATCAAAAAGGGGGGGTTGGTAAAACAACGACAAGTGTGAATTTAGCTGCTTCTCTCGCTGCGACAAGAAGACGGATTTTATTGATAGATCTTGACCCTCAGGGCAATGCCACCATGGGAAGCGGTATCAATAAAAATGAAATAGAAAATAGTGCCTATGAGTTATTGACTAAAAAAGCCAGCATTAATAATGTGCTAGTGCGTTCAGAATTAGGCAAATACGATGTCATTCCGGCAAATGGTGATCTCACTGCTGCAGAAGTAGAGCTATTAAATGAAATAGGTCGTGAGCACCGTTTGAAAAAAGTCTTAGCTGAAGTACGAGAAAACTACGAATTTATTATTATCGACTGCCCACCTTCCCTAAACATGTTAACGGTTAATGCGTTATCTGCCGCAGATGGTGTATTAATCCCTATGCAATGTGAATATTATGCTCTCGAAGGCTTGGCAGCACTGATGGGGACAGTCGAACAGATTAAAGAGACGGTTAATCCAGGCCTCGAAATTTCAGGCATTTTAAGAACGATGTATGATCCAAGAAATAGCCTGACGAGAGATGTTTCTTCAGAATTGCAAGAGCATTTTGGCGACAAGCTTTATAAAGTCGCTATTCCAAGAAATGTAAGGCTGGCTGAAGCGCCTAGTTATGGTATGTCCGTGTTACATTACGATAAAAACTCGAAAGGTTCTCTTGCTTACTTGGCATTAGCGGGTGAAATAGTCAGGAAGTTTAAAGCTGAGTCTAAAAAAACAGTTAAGCATAATTAATCGCGAGAATAATAAGTGGCAAAAAGAAGAGGTTTAGGCGAAAAAGGTTTGGGTGCATTACTCAAAGGCTCAAGTGTTGAGTCAAAAGGTGATAATGCTCAAGATGGTGAATTGAAATATCTTCCTGTTGAATATCTTCAGCGTGGTAAATATCAACCACGCCGAGACATGGATCAAGAAGCCTTAGAAGAGTTAGCAGAGTCCATTCGCCAACAAGGCATTATGCAGCCGATTATTGTGAGAGAGGTCGCCACCCATAAATATGAAATTATTGCGGGTGAAAGGCGTTGGAAGGCAGCACAAATTGCTAGCTTGGATAAGGTCCCCACCATTATCAGAAACGTTGAAGATAATGCCGCTGTTGCTATGGCGCTTATTGAAAATATTCAACGAGAAAACCTCAATGCGATGGAAGAGGCAATAGCACTTCAACGTTTACAAGAAGAATTTAGTCTAACGCAAAACGAAGTTGCCGAAGCGGTGGGTAAATCAAGATCGACAGTGACAAACCTGCTACGTCTAATTCAATTAACAGATGAAGTTAAACTGATGTTAGAGCATGGTGATTTGGAAATGGGTCATGGGCGGGCCATGCTTTCATTGCCGCCAGAGCAGCAAATTCAAGCAGCAAGAATGGTCGAGAG
>CAXBDA010000145.1:0-1565 GCA_963974595.1 uncultured Oleiphilus sp.
CACCTTCCATAAGTTGGCAGAGTTTTCTCGCAATGGCTAAGCCTAAACCTGTGCCACCATATTGTCGTGTTGTCGATGCGTCCACTTGAGAGAATGAATCGAATATAGAACCGAGTTTGTTTTGTTCAATGCCAATGCCCGTATCTGAAACCTCACAGACTAAACGATATTGGCCGCTTAGCTCTTCGCAAAGGCGTGCAGTGACTGTGACTGCACCTTGTTGTGTGAATTTGATTGCATTTGAGAGTAGATTATTGAGCACTTGCCTTAAACGGCCAGGGTCGCCTTTTAACATGGCCGTATTTATCTCTGAGGTGTCCAGTAGTAAGGAAATAGACTTATCTTCAGCCAGTTTACTCAGACCTTCTGTGGTGTTTTCGAGAAGTTCTATTAAGTTAAAGTCAATGTGTTCTATCTCAAGTTTCCCCGACTCTACTTTTGAAAAATCCAGGATATCGTTAATCAGATTTAGAAGCGATTCAGCGCTAGTTTTTGCTAACGTTGCTTTTGTTTGTTGATCTTCATTTAGGTGGGTTTCCATCAGAAGGTGAAGCATGCCAAGAACACCGTTCATGGGGGTTCTGATTTCATGACTCATGCTGGCTAAAAACTCGGATTTGATTTTGAGCGCCCGCTCAGCGATGACTTTCTCTTCTTCTAATGCAAACTCGCGAAACTCAAGACGTTGGGCGTACTCTGCAAGCTTGCTCTCGTTTCGCCTTGCTTCGCTGATATCTTCGATGCACACAAAAAAACCATCGATAGAATCATCACTCTTTTTATTGGGCATCAGGTTTATGTAGACCGATTTATCTTCTAGGTATTGATAGGGAATGGTCGATTCAAAACTGGTATGTTTACCGGCTAATACTTTATCAATTTCCGGCTTAATCGACTCGAAAGACTGTGAGCCTAAAATATCTTCCAGAGTATTGCCGACAAATACTTCAATAGGTATACCAAACCAGTCTTCGTGTATTTGATTGACAAATCTGAAGTGCAAGTCAGATCCAATATATGAGAGTAAGACCGGGGCGGTATTGGTGATGCCATCAATATGTTGGTGTGTTTCTGCAAGCTCTTGGTCATGTTTTACTTTATTCTCAATAAGCGCGTTATATTGATTAACCAGCTCTCCTAACTCATCCTCTCCTTTGAAAGGGATCGTTGAAACTGCATCATCCTCACTTTGTTTTGTAAGGTGTTGGGTTATTTTGGCTAATGGAGAGAGCAAAAGGCGTCTTTGCAATAAATATAGGGCACTAAAAATAACCAGCATGCCTGCACTAAAAATAACCGTAATATTTGACAATATATTCGGTACTGTTATCTGTGATTCAGCTTTGTTCAAGGTAATAAATATACGCAGAGAGTCTGATTTTTTCAGGTAAAAGAAATAGTCTTCAAACTCTTTTGAGGATTCCGCTTTAGCGATGCTGTTTAGGTTATTATAAATGAATGCTTCTTGGTTTGTTAAGTAATCACTTAAGCGATTTCCAGTACTATCATCAAGGCTATCTATGATGATGTCATCTTGAATCACAATAATTCGCTGAGCTCTTTTC